>VFFT01000061.1 GCA_009392775.1 SAR202 cluster bacterium
CTTCATTTGGGGTTTGACTACGCCGGCGAGCACAAAATGGGTCCTTTATCTATAGCCATGTTCTTGGTTAAACAGAATAATGGTTTGGCGGTCCAAGCATCTTTAAGCGTAGCCAGAGCAAAAACCATAGAAGGCCAATATAAAAATACTGGTATGGTCACGATCGGACCTTCACTACACGGGAAAAGCACATTGACTATTATGATAGAACTCGCCAATAGTGCTCTTGGAGAACTCCTGAATCTCCAGCCCGATTCATCGGAGGGAGTATACCCGATGAACGACGATATTGTACTTCTCCAACCCCTGTCAGAGCCCATTGAAACAACCAGAGGAGAGAACCGCATTAGGATATCTCACGGAATCGATGGAACAGAGAACAATTTTTATGCAGTGCCATTTGGACTGACGCGTGAGGACGATCCTATAACTTATGACGTAGTACGAGGCACTATAGAATCCCCTAATCCTCAAGAGACCCTAGAAAACGTTCCCATACATACATCCGATCGTACTCCCAATTATTTGGAAAATCCCGTGAGAAACATGCGGATGATCTTGTCCAGATCACGCTTACTAGCTCGTAAAGGCACAGATAAGCTTCTTAGTTCTATGACCCAAGGCAACGTGTCTGACTCAGTTCACGTTCCTATGGACCACACAGACCAAGTTTTCTTTCAAGCAGTAATGCGGCAAAACACCATCATCCCACCTCTCAGAAAGCTGAATCTGGATCAATATATTCGAGTATTGATGTATGGTGAAGCGGTCCAAATGGGAGCAGCCATTGGGGCTATTGGACAACCGTATGTCGAATACTTTTCAGATCCTTTCATAATCGGGCTGGAAGATGAGAACGCCAACCTAATGTACTACATACTCCAACAGATGGAACGTGGCGGATTACCGCATAGCTATTATGTTTTTAACACTGGTGGAGTAGGGGCGGACTCAAACGAGCAAGCCACTGGAGATAAGTACAAGAAAATTCCCAGGGAACTCACTTTAATGCTTCAGGAGGCTGTCCTAAGAGAAGCAGTTAAGTTCCAATATGATGCCTCTTTAGGGTCTGAGGTAGCAGTAGCAATCGTAAATGAATCTGGTAATGAGATCATGGATCTTCGGAAAGACTGGCTACCAATAAACATATACGGAGAATCTGATTACACTGAGAGAGTAACTCAACTTCGCAGAAGGCGTTACTACGGCTTGGATTCCTCGGATAAAGCCGGCATATTAAGATATACCAAAGTTACAGATACACTTATGGACTTGAGTGATATACCAGAGCCACAAAACGAACGGGAACTAGCGTGGCTGTTATCCTTCTCCTGGAACGTTGACGAGGCATACAACTCGCTAAAAGAACTTTCAGAGCACCTATCTGAAGGGTATAAACCTATCCCACATTTGCTAAGAGAACTACGTAGCAAGTATGAGTCTGGCCTACAATCAGGATTAGAAATATCTAGCACGGGCCAAACAACCCTATCACAGCTCGGCCTTATATAGTGATCTGCTAATAGGAATACGTTATGACAGAGAGATTTACAGGCGTGCACTGGATGCTAGCGACCCCATTTAACGACGATGAAACTATAGATCTAGCTTCTATAGAAAATCTTCTGGAAGAAGCTCGATCTAGTGGTTGTGAGGGCGTAGTTGCCCTCGGAGTCACAGGAGAGGCTGCACGAATGACCGACCAGGAACGGACCGCGGTAGCCAAAAAGGTTATAGATAGCGCAAATGGCATGCCTGTCACCCTAGGTGCCACAGCCCCCGGCACTAAATCCACTATCGACTATTGCGTACAAGCACAAGAGATAGGAGCTGCGGCAGTGATGGTTTCGGCCCCAAGTATGGGGAAACCAAACCTCGACTCTTTATTAACTCATTATGAGAGGATCGCCGAGGCAATAAATATACCGATTGTTGTTCAAGATTATCCGCAAACTTCTGGGGTACACATGCCTCCAGCCTTTTTTGGCCGCGTGGTTGATACTATCCCTCAAGCAAATTATCTGAAACTTGAGGATCCTCCTACTCCAACGAAAATAACAGCGATTAAAGATATAATAGGCGACAAAATGTCTATTTTTGGCGGACTGGGAGGTGTGTTTTTACTGGACGAATTACGTAGGGGATCATCCGGAGCAATGACCGGCTTTGCATACCCTGAAGTTCTAGTATCCATCTGTAATTATATGTATGCTGGAGACATATCGTCTGCTGAATCCATATTCCGGAAACATTTGCCAGCGTTTTTGTTCGAATTCCAGGAAGGAATAGGGGTAGCCATAAGAAAACAATCACTGTTCGAACGAGGTCTGATCAAATCACCAAGAGTGCGTCACCCAGGCCCTCAGATAACTAGCGCTACAAAAACCGAATTAATAGAACTGCTAACCAGTGTTGGTCTCAGATAAACACCCCAATCAATTCTTTGCGATCTAATTGCTCTAAGCCAAGCTACTTTGATGGACGTTTCGCTGAAAGTCCCATTAAAACTGTGATTCCGCCGAGAACGGCAAATCCGTAGAATGCTGACATGTACGTTCCTGTAACATCAAAAACATAACCGGACAACACTGCGCCAATCGCTTGCCCACCGGCCAACATAGACTCGGTAACTCCTCTTATTGCACCCAGAGAACTTCGACCGAAGTAATCAGCATATGCCACTGGTGGTACCACGAGCATACCGGCAACTCCGACTCCGAATAGCCCTGCATATACCAAGGCCTCTATATTTGTGTCGGCTTGAGGGAACAATCCTATAGACACTGCTATAACCAATGCCACTGCAGCAAAAGCAAATCTGACTGGAACTTTTTCCGATAACCATCCCCAAGCTAAAGTCCCAACCCCAGCCATAACCCCACTACCGCTAACCGCCAGTGCCGATATCTTCAGGCTTAGGCCTTGATCAATGAAATACGCGCCTTGATGCATATTAGTACCAGACTGAATCAAATACAGGAATCCAGTACCTATAGCTAATAACCACAACGACTTGGTTCCAATAGCCTCTTTAACGTTCCACCTCGGCTCTTCACTATTTACCTGGGCGACTGCATCATCCGATTGATGAGCAGTATCGCCATCTGGGAGCAAACCCAAATCCTCAGGGCTTTGGCGAATGAATATTAATACTGGCAATAGAGCAAACACCCAAACCATGGCGCCTAATAAGATCCATGCCTGTTGCCACCCTCTAGACTGAATAAAAATAAATGCAACATAGGGAAATACCGCCATGCCCACAGCATGGCAGAAAAACAAAATACCATTTGCCCTCCCCCTCATCTTTACGAACCATCTCGATACAACCACCGACGCACCTATTGGAATAGGACCAGTAAAAAGCAATCTTCCTAATCCAAACGCTGCATAGAACGCTACCAATAAGGTTGCCCATGACAGGGAAATAGTAGTTATACCCAATAAAAACACACCCACAAGTAAAACCCATCTAACACCGAACTTATCGCACGCCCACCCAGTCACAGGTGCACCTACGATCGAGAGAAGCCCTCCTAAACTTGCAGCCCCGGCTATCTCTGTTCTAGACCAACCTAGATCAGCTTCCATTGGATATACAAACACTGCAATGGTTAAACTTCCTGCAGCATTCCTGACGAACATAGACAAACCAGCAGAAAGTACTATTACCCAACCATAATAAAATGGCAGACGTTTACTTAATCGGTTCAATCTGCGGGACCTTCCGAAGTATCTACTTCATTTTTTTCACTCTTCAGAGCAGCGTACATTGCCCCTAAGGCGCTCATACTGCCGGAATATAGGGTCAGTATGGCCACCATTATCCATACGAAGGCAACTTTATTTGGACCAATATCAAGTACTGCAATTAGCGCAAGTGCGATCATGATGAAAACCGCGAGGCTAAACACCCCTATCCAAGCCCCATATTTGAGCCCTCTGATAGATGGAGAATCAGTTCTATCTTTAGCAAATGAAATACCCACATAACCGGCAATAAATGGGCTGATTGGCCATGTAAAATGTACAACCGGAATCAGAAGATATCCCACAATTATACCCAGCCCGACTAGAACCCCTATACCCATTAGCTTCCCTCGTCATGTATTTAAACTAGCTAAAATGTACTCCGTTTATGTACTTATAATGTTCTCGGTATAACCACAGCATGAAAAAAAGCGCGAGAGTAAGTATACTTGATTCTTAATAATATTAAGAGCCCTAATTCACATACGGAAACAGGACATGACTGACATACACAAAGAGCCCATAAACACACTAACGTTTGATATATTTGGAACAGTTCTTGACTTATCAGGTAGTCTGATACCTCCTACTCACGAATTTTTATCGTCACACAAGTCAAATGTATCAGCACAAATATTTTGGCAAGACTGGAGGTCTCGTCAGCGTATCGAACAGTATCAAGACAATATTCTCATGCTGGGGCATTCTGGATACCAATACACCTGCCGCCGTGCATTCATATACTGTTTAAACCTCCATAAAATTCCATTTGAGGAATCTGAAGTAGATCAATTCATGTCTGCATACAGGGACCTGAAACCCTATCCTGATGCTATTGACGGGCTAAAAGCGCTCTCAGAAAGGTATGAACTAGTAGCTTTATCCAACGGAGAATTAAACTTCCTAGAACATTTAGTGGAAAACAATATCAAAATCCCATTCAAGGCAATATTTTCCGTCGAAAGTGTAGGACAATTCAAACCGAGTCCGGGTATATATCGGTACGCTGCGCAATCACTGCACAAATCACCCGAGGAGATAATGATGGTAGCCGCGCACGCATTCGATATCCTTGGAGCACAAAGTTGCGGGTACCGCGGTGCATACGTAAACAGATATGACCTTCCTACAGAATATTCACTCTACCAGCCAGATATAGTGGTCAAAGATTTCCTAGCATTATCAGAGATATTATTATCTTGACTCGAGGCGCCAAGACGGCTTAATTAATTGGTAACTGACAATATCAGGTGTTATACTTCTGTTATAAAGCGACCCTAGGAGAGCTAACTATGCGGATACCTATGAAGGTCGATTATGGCGTGAGAGCACTCATGGAGCTTGCCAGTCAATACGGGCAGGGCCAAGTGCAAACCGCAGATATAGCAGTAAAACAAGGGATACCTGAATCATATCTAGAGCAACTGATGGCTGCCCTCAGTAAAGAGGGACTAGTTGTGAGTCGACGAGGACCGAAAGGTGGCCACTCTCTAAGCATGCCCCCCTCTGAGATCACATTGAGTATGGTAATGGATACACTCGAGCCCAACAGTTCTCCACTTGATTGCATCACGTCTCCAGAAGACTGTATGTTTTCCGTAAGCTGCGCTCAACAAGAGATATGGAAATCAGTAGAACAATCCATACACAACGTGTTAAGCAGCATTACTTTAGAAAATTTAACCCAAAGGCAAAACTACTTAACTGAAACTGGCATTGCCTGATTCGTCACCACACATATAACCCTCTATCCCAAACCCATTTAAAAAGAATATACTGATCTTGACAAGGAATCTTACCCCGGATAGACTCGAAGTAAAGATGAACGTAAAAACATCACATTATAAACACTGTTGTAACTGTCCCCGCAAATAGGGACAGGTTAATACAAACCAAGATACAAGCCTGTGCCCGCCCGGATTAATATCCACATAGGAGCGCGGGCTTTTTACTTGTATAGAGTATAACAATTCGACTTAATATGACTGGAGGTAACCTGGAGATGACACAGCAATCCAAACCCCTTACTCCCGACCAAGTAAAGCGCTATAGCCGCCACATAATAATGAACGACGTCGGCAGTAGTGGCCAGCGCAAGCTGATGGGATCCAAGGCATTAATCATTGGGGCCGGAGGTTTAGGTTCCCCTGCAGCTGTATATTTATCCCTAGCAGGTGTAGGCACTGTCGGCATGGTAGATTTTGACGTTGTGGAACTCTCAAATCTGCAAAGACAAATCCTCCACCATACCCCAGATGTTGGAAGACCTAAGTTAGAGTCGGGGAAAGACAATCTGTTGGCTTACAATCCCGATGTAAACGTCGTGCTACACGAAGTAAGACTAGAGTCCGACAATGCCATAGACATTATTAATCAGTACGATCTCGTGATTAACGGAGCCGACAACTTCGCCACCAGGTATCTTGTGAACGACGCCTGTTACCTTTTAAATAAACCGCTAGTAGATGGCAGCATACTGATCTTTGATGGCCAAGCAACTGTGTTTGTCCCAGGTGAAGGCTGTTACAGATGCCTGTTCCCATCACCCCCCCCACCAGGGATGGTCCCGAACTGTGCTGAAGCAGGGGTATTGGGAGCCCTTACAGGACTTGTAGGGAGCATACAAGCGACCGAAGCTTTAAAATATTTCTTAGGTATTGGAGAAAGCTTAATATCCAGATTGCTTTTGGTAGACGCTCTATCCATGACCTTCAGAGAAGTCAAACTAAAACGCAATCCACAGTGTCCTCTTTGCGGAGACAATCCTACGGTAACGGAACTGATTGATTACGAAATATTCTGCGGACTGGGAAGCCCTGAGGAGATGGGAGTCGTTTAACTCAAACATAATCTCTGAATCTGTCAAATATCTGGCTACAATACAATATAGGATGGATGAAACCTTACAAAATGGTAACTAAGCAAAATTATAAAGGCATTCTGTCAACCATTGGAAACACTCCGGAAGTGGAATTAGAGAATCTGAGTCCTAACCCGGCAGTCAAGATAATAGCTAAGCTGGAAGGTCAAAACCCCACTGGTAGCGTCAAAGACCGGATTGCTCTAAGAATGATAGAACAAGCCGAAAGGGCAGGAGATCTCAGTAAAGATAAGACAATCTTAGAACCGACTAGCGGAAATACTGGTATCTCCCTGGCTATGATCGGTAGGCTAAAGGGATATAAAGTTACCGTGGTCATGCCAGAGAATGTCAGCTCTGAACGTACCCAGTTGCTTGAAGCGTATGGTGCGGAAATCATATATTCAGAAGGATCACTAGGAACTAACGGCTCCATAGAACGTGCTCATGAAGTTTATCAAAGCCATCCTACTGACTACATCATGATGTACCAATACGGTAATGAAGCCAATCCTGAGGCACACTATCATGGCACGGCCTTAGAAATAATTAATAACCACCCAGATATGGACATGTTTGTGGCCGGGCTAGGAACAGGTGGGACGCTGATGGGTAACGCTAGGAGACTAAAGGAGCATAACCCTGATATAAAAGTCGTCGCTGTTGCTCCCGAGCCAGACGATTTCATATCCGGATTACGCAGACTAGAGGATGGTTTCATTCCTCCAATACTAGACATATCACTGCTAGATGCTCGTCTCATGGTGGGCAGCTACGATGCATTCCACACCACTAAGCGCTTATTAAACGAAGAAGGCATTTTCGCAGGGGTATCTTCTGGCTCAGTCGTACACGCCGCGATTAAACAGGCCGAACGAGTAGAACAAGGGAAGATCGTATGCTTACTAGCCGATGGTGGATGGAAATACCTAAGTACAAGTCTTTGGACAAAAGATTACTCTGATCTCGAGCGCGAATCAAAGGGCAAAATATGGTGGTGAGTACTTATACGTTTTCAGGCCGCTAGGAAATCTATCTTAATACTTCAATCACGCAAATCACCTAGGTAAATCTTGAAAGTGCCCCCCCTCAATGATATACTCAGCCAACATAGTTTATTAGAAAGCGGGTTAAACCCGCTTTCTTGCTGGTTGGCGACTACTAACCTAGCTAAATGTGAACATCAGGGAGTTTGACAATGAAAAGTGACTTCTTAATCGCGTTAACCCAGCTAGCTGCAGAACGCCACCTCCCTAAAGAACAAGTATTATCAGCCATAGAAGTAGCTCTTGCGTCGGCATTTAAAAAGGATAGCAACGCATCCGGGCAAAATATCACAGTTAATCTAAATCCCAATACCGGAGATGTCAGCGTTTTCGCACTGAAAACTGTTGTGGATACAGTCGAGGATTCTGACAGAGAAATCACTGTACTCGACGCCCAGTCTATCCATAAAGACGCAATAGTAGGCGAAGAAATTGCCCTTCCTGAGCCACTACCTCACAATGCCAGTCGCATTGCCGCCCAAACTGCCAAACAAGTCGTCCTCCAAAAACTCAGGGAAGCTGAACGCGAACTATTGTATGACGAGTTCATCCAACATAAAGACGATATCGTCTCAGGAATAATAGACCAAGTCGATGGCAATCGCAGTGTGCAAATTGATCTGGGCAGAGCCCAAGCTGTTATGCCTAGCGACGAACAAGTCTTCAGTGAAAGATATCGAAAAGGGCAACGACTGAAAGTGTTTGTCTTAGACGTCAGAACTAGCCCAAAGGGTCCAGAGATATTAGTATCTCGTAGCCACAAGAATCTCCTAAAAAGACTATTTGAGATTGAAGTTCCCGAAGTGTACAACGGAGTAGTCGAGATAAAAGCAATAGCCAGGGACCCCGGATTTAGAAGTAAGGTTGCAGTCAACTCTACACAAGATGGAATCGATCCAGTCGGTTCTTGTATAGGTGTAAGAGGAAACCGTATACAGAGCATAGTCAATGAACTACAAGGAGAAAAGATAGACGTAGTACCCTGGGACGATGATCCAAAAGAGTTTATAGCAAAAGCATTAAGTCCCTCCGAAGTAGTCCACGTAGAACTCGAACCCTCTGAGCAAACCGCAGTCGTAGCGGTGCCAGACCGACAGTTATCGTTGGCTATAGGAAGAGAAGGCCAAAACGCAAGACTAGCTGCTAGACTCGCAGGTTGGCGGTTAGACATAAAAGGTTTATCGGAATGGGAAGCGTATCAGGAAACGAAACAACTGCAAGCCGTGGAAGAAGAGATAACTGAGATACCGTCAGATACCGAAGACGGTATTTTATCCATAGATGACGTCTCTGACGAAGCTATCCTAGTTAACGAGCTAGCAGTTGAAGCGCCCCCGACTCCTGCTACGGTTGGAATAGATACCACTGAAACCATTTCCGATGAACCGGTGTCTACCTCAGACACCCCGGCGCTCACCGGTCAGGAAGAATCAGCTATCGAGAATCAAATAATAGATGAAGATGCCGTTCTGGAGGCTCTGATCAGGGAAGAGGAAATGACAGTAGAGGTCGACACGCCTTCTGCCGATCAGGAATCTGCTCCCGACCAAAGCCTAAGCGTAGACAGCTTGCAAGAATTTACTTTAGACGACATAAGTTCATCAGATATGGATGTTGAAGAGGACGTTGACTCCGAAGATACTGACATACCTGATCTACCTATCCTTACTCCTGATGCGGGTAAAATCCGGTTTGCGGAGGATATAGTACCAGAACAGAGAGGCTCCGGCAGAAGAGACAGGCGTAACCGACGAAGTGGGGCAGGTGCAAACACGAATCGCCGTGGAGGCTCTGGTAGATAGTATTTTGTAACACCGTACGGGAGGTTATCTTAAGACACCCTATCAGTTTTCGATCCGAACCTGTCTTGGCCAAGATATTAACAAGTAAAGACGAACCCTACCTATAACTAGGACCATGATGATAGACCAGTCAAACAATCATCCAGAAAAAGGATGCTATATTAGTAGATTATAGGCATCCCCGCAAAGCCAACAACTTAGAATAGGATTAGTCGACTGTACACATATCTCAGAAGTAGCTATATATAGCATAAGACTAAACGTAGTAAGCCAAACTTTACATATAATTGAATAATTAGGATCTGATATGACCTCTGAAGATAACACACTAAGCCAAGATACCAGCCGGCCTAATTCGGGTCGTGAAGCAAGAAAACCTCCAAGTCGCACACTAACCCTTCCGGAAACCCTAAGTGTTAAACAACTGGCAGAGATACTAGACGAAAGCGCAATAGACATCATAAAACAGCTGATGCGAAGCGGTATTATGGTATCTATGAACCAGATTATCGACCACCAAGTGGCAACAGTAGCTGCTAACGCCTTGGGTATACGGACCCGAGTCAATGAAGATGCTGCTAGCGGCGCACATTTATCCAGCGAAACCGGCGTAGCAGTAGACGATACCAATTTGATAACGAGGCCTCCTGTAGTAACAATATTAGGGCACGTGGATCACGGTAAAACTAGCCTCCTAGACGCTATACGCCAGGGACACGTTGCTGAAAATGAAGCCGGCGGAATAACACAACACATCGGTGCTTACCAGATCGAAGCAGGAGGGCAAATTGCAACATTTCTAGATACACCTGGCCATGAAGCCTTCACTGCCATCCGATCACGGGGTGCTCGCGTTACTGATATTGCAATACTAGTAGTAGCTGCAGATGACGGTTTAATGCCGCAAACTCTAGAAGCCATTAACCATGCCAAAGCTGCAGAAGTTCCCATAATAGTAGCTATCAATAAGATGGATTTGCCAGGAGCAG
>VFFT01000062.1 GCA_009392775.1 SAR202 cluster bacterium
CCCCCAGCATAGTCCATGTAACTGGACACCAGATCCAAATGTCCGTTGTCGTCCAGACTTCTCCATATATTTACAGCCTTAGTGGGAAACATCCGGTTAGAAAAACTTACTATAAAGACTCCCCCGGTTTTCAGAATACGATTTATCTCTTTGCATACAGAAACAGGCTGCGTCAAATACTGCACTGAAACAGTTATAACCACTGCGTCAAAATATTCATCGTCGAATGGTAAAAGAGGATCCTCATTTACGTTATGAATCACATGTTCGTCTAAATCTGGATTGTCTAGCATTTCTTCGACGTTCATACCTAAGCCGACCAATCTCCGCTTTAAATGACCGTGAGGCCAATGTGATCTCCAGCTGCTCATAAAATCCAAAACAACAGAATCCGCTGGGATAAAATCACGGAACACTGCACTCACTGTTTGGATAGCATTATCGTCAATATGTACTACTTTTCTTGGCTGGGAATAGAAAAATTCGTCATTTGACTCGTCTTGTCGGCTGAAATACTGCCCTTGGGGCTCTGAAGCCATCATATGCACCTATTCATATAGTTAATTACGCCTAGTGTACCAAAGAAATGGACCGTACAAGGTGAAATTAGCCCAAGTAAGAGATACAATCTCCGAAATACCACTCTACAAAGAAAGAGGAGTTAATAATGTCCACTCAACAAGGGAAAGATTTTTTAGACGAGACTGCTCAAAATCGTGGATACACCCTGGAAATGCACAAGATAATGGCGATAGCTGATATAGAATGGGCACAAAAATATAACGCTTTTATTGCGGCAACCTACACCGGGCAACGCACGCTAGACAGAAAAACAAAAGAATTATTGCAGATAGTAGTGGAAGCAGCTCTTCGAGCTGATGTAGAACAGATCCAAGCTCATGTACGGGTCGCTTTACAAGAAGGAGCCACGCCACAGGAAATACTAGAATCCCTTCAAGCAGTAATAGCACCTATGGGTGCACTTGCATTTAGGAGAGGCCTCCAAGCATGGGCTGCTGAGACTGGATTTGAAATCCCTGAAGATTAATATAAAGCCGGACCTGTCTTATAAGACAGGTCCGGCTTTATATTACTTTTGCCATTGAACTGGATTACTGAGAACCCCTATACCATCTATAGTGATGTCGCACACATCGCCATCTTTCATGTTTTCCTGAGCTCCGTCTGTACCCATCCATAATACATCCCCTGGATACAATGTCAGGTACTGACTCATACGGCTTATGAATTGGCGAACACTGAAAATGGCCCCAGACATATTGTATTGATATAAAACCTTACCATTAAGGCTAATACTCACGTTGCAATTTTCCGGATCAATGCCGTCTGTTACTATCCAAGGGCCCATTGGTTTAAAGGTGTCAGTATTCTTACCTCTCCACAATGTCCTGTCTCCGTGCTGCCACGTTCGTTCACTTACATCGTTTCCGATTGTATACCCAAACACATAATCTAATGCTTCTTCTTCTGTTACATGCTTACATTGCTTGCCTATCACGGCAACTAATTCTCCTTCATATTGAAGGACTTCGGTAGCATCAGATGGCACTATAATTGGTTCTCCATCAGCTGTTAAAGCATTATTAGCTCTATATCCGACGTCGGCTGCCGGAGGAAAGTGTGGTTCTTCTCCGCGCAGGTGCGCAATCTCTGTAACATGTTCCCTAAAATTAATCCCCGCCGCATAAAACGTCGGAGGAATGACCGGCACTAACAATTTCACGGAATCCAGCGAGTAGCTGTTATCCGTCTTTATGTAAGTATCAAACGGACTCCCTGAAACTTCTACAACTGTATCGCCCTCTATGATTCCATAAACTCCGTGACCACCGGAATCAAACCTACACCATTTCATATAGCCCCCTTTATACAACTAGTTGGCCAATTTTTGCATCATACCGCATTACGGTCAAGATAGACAAAATATCAGTGATACAATTAGTCCCAATCATAAAACTGTGTATATAGATGACGAGGTTATATGCGTTTAGAAGGTAAAACTACCATGATTACAGGCGCCAGCCGAAATATTGGCAGGCAAATAGCATTAACATTTGCTAGAGAAGGTTCTGACTTAATATTAAACACACGATCTAGCAAGAACGAGTTGAATGAAGTGGCTTCCGCATGCGCCGACTTAGGAGTCAAAACACATATCATATTAGGGGACGTATCAGATCCCGATAAATGCTCCGAAATGGTTCAAGAAGGAATTAATTCTCTCGGCAAAATTGATGTATTAGTTAGCAACGTCGCAATCCGCCCTCACAAGCCAATCTTGGATGTATCGAATGAAGAATGGCAGACGGTTATGCGTACCAACCTATTTCCTGCTTTTTATTTAATTAAAGCAGTTCTCCCAGATATGCAAAAAAGAAAGTCCGGCAGCATTATTGCTCTAGGAGGACAAGCTGCCATTACAGGTCGTCCAGAAACCGCATCAGTAACTACTGCGAAACATGGACTGTTAGGTCTTTTGAGAGCCGTAGCTGCAGAAATGGCTCCGTACAATATTAGAGCTAATATGGTGAATCCAGGATCGACCGACACTCAACGACTAAATCCTGAATGGTATCCAGAGTTTGAACAACTAGACCGAGGGTCTTCTGAACATCTAAAAGGAATCCCGATGGGAAGACAAGGAACGGTTGATGATATCGCAAACGCTTGTTTATTCTTTGCAAGCGACGAGTCTGCCTATATCACAGGTGATAGGCTCAACGTAGTTGGCGGAAGATATATAGTGTAAATCCTAAACATACCAATCACATATCTTGGAGGTATGATTGCACCATCAAAGACGCTCCAATCATACCTGATGAATCTCCTAGTTGTGCATACATGATTTCAAAGTCCTTGTGTCTTTCACTCATTAGTGAATCCGATATTTGAGACTTAAGGTTTCCGAGTAGATTTGTAGTTGATAACCCTACCGTCACTCCTCCGCCAAGAACCACTAGATCAGGATTGAAACTATGAATCAAATCTGATATTCCGCGAGCTAAGTCAGAAATAACTTCGTTGATTATCCTTTCACTTAGACTATCACCCGCACTATAGGCCGTAAAAACATCCTGAGAGCTAAGTCTTGTAATATCGATATTGTTTAGTATCGTTGTCTCAGAGCGATTCGATAAAGCATTAACGGTTTTTCTGGCAATCGCTGTACCTGAGACAAGAGCCTCGAGGCATCCTCTACCTCCGCAATTACACAGATCGGCCGAAGAACTGGTATCAATCTTAATATGACCTATTTCTGCGGCCATACCGTGCGCACCTAATAAAATATTACCCCGGTCGATCACTCCGCCTCCTACACCTGTACTTATAGTAAGATAGAGCAGTGTTTTAACGTCTCTCCCAACCTTTCTCTGGCACAATCCGGCTCCAAGGTGATATTCAGCGAGGGCGGCCAAGGTAGCATCATTCCCAATATGTATCGGGTAAATCAATCTATCCTGCCAGGCTTCAATAAGAGAAATACCATTGAGCTCTAGTAAATTTGGAGGGGTGTAAAATATACCTGATTCCACATCTATAGGCCCTGCAACTGCTATTCCTATGCCTAGAATGGGTGTTGATTGGCACCAGCTGATCGCCTCTAATAGTGCCTCTTCTCCTACCCTTAGCATATTCTCAGACCCGGTTCCTTGGGGAGTAGGGACTCGCGTAGTCCACATAAGTTCTCCGGCGTGATTGACTACCGACGTCCTCGCCCAGCTACCTCCCCAGTCCATTGCTACTATTACTCCAGCCTGGCTAGACATGTCACATATCCTCTGCTCTATCAGTACGAGCCGTCAGATAGCATTTCATCAATAGTGGAACTTAATATCTCTTCGCTAATAGGGCCTCGAAACTTTTTCTGAATGTAGCCATATTGATCAATAAAATATTTCTCAGGCACACCGGCAACCCCATAATTAATCGCTATATTGCCACTAACATCAATTCCATTTGCGTAGGGCACAGAAAATTCCTCCACAAAGCTTTCCGCGGACGACTCATTATCCCAAATGTTTATTCCTATAAATTCCACATTATTATTAGAATATGCGTTATAACCATCATTCAATAACTGAGCTTCATACCTGCACGGTTCACACCAAGAAGCCCAAAAATCAATCAATACAATTTTTCCTTTGAAATCAGCTAAGCTTATATTTCGACCGTCCATAGTAGTTAGATTGAAAGCACTAGCGGCACGTGGTTCGACCGCAACAGCTTTAAAGTCTCGATTTAAGCCAGTTGGCTGACTATATCCTGGCAAGGAAGCCCAAACTAATAAGCCCAATATACCAATTATCGGCACGGCTACACCGATCATTAACCATATCCGAACCGTCACCTGACCTCCCTACTATCCATCATTTGTAGAAGTCGGTTCTTCAATATAAGCCGTTCACGGTCATACTCACGCTTGCTCGATTGCCCTGTCATAGCATTTTCGTCAAGTAGGGCTATTTTTTCTATGATTTGATCCCTAGTATCTCCAGAGCCGATGCTCTTTCCAATTATTTTACTTCTAATTCCAATATAGATTGAGTAAAATAAAACAAATAGCAATACGATACCGACGCAAATGGGCATGGCCCAGTACCAAAATTTAGGTTGTAACAATCTATTCCAGAGACTGGATACTATCCCCATTTCTGGTAAATCAACTACCTCTACGGACAAACCTTGTTTTGGACTGCGAGAGCGTGCTTCCCAAACAGTATAATCAATACCCTCAATATTAATTTGCGACTCTTCCATTAGTCCTATTACTTTGGGTGAGTTTTCATGCTTCGGAATCAAAACCTGGTACAACTCCGCACCTTGCATCAGGTTTTGCTTAAATGTAGCAGTATCTCCTCTGTAGGGAAATCTATAAGTATACGTGACTGAATGTGATCCCGGTGCGATTGGGGACGTCAAAGCAAACCCAGTACCCATAGGTATAATTTGCCCGCCTACCAAATCCGATTGCAAGTCCAAATCCGCTGCCCCTTCAGGCAAAGAAAATCTCATAAAACTGAAGAGGCCTTGACTCACCGTATTGAGGTCTGGAATCAGACTAAAATCACTGGTGTTGGATAAGCTAACAAATTCAACGGCCTCGATCATCTGATCTTTTTCATTTATATCTGCGATAATCAAGGTATGGGTGCTTACAGAAATAACAGATAAATCCTGAGTCGGTTCATATATAGTAATTGAAATAGGTTCGAATAAATCTTCTTCAGCCAACAACACGCTATAACTCATCCCGCCATAATCGACACCTAGCGCATACCCCACACCATTTTCAAGGGACACATCATCAAATACGAATCTACCTACCTCATCAGTTAGAGACTCATACGTGGTAACGTCTTGGCCCATGTTATTGAAGGAATACAGGACTAGAGGAAGACCAGCATCAACAACATAATCATTCGTACCATTAACAACTATCCCGGTAATAACAGTCGGACTCTGTGCATATACGCGTGCCACGGTGAAAATCCCAATAAGCACGAGACACAACAAACCAACGGCAAAGAACGGCAATGTACGTTTTATACCACTATTACAATGCATTGTTCCTCTAAAAAGTCTCCGTTTCACCCACAGGCTTATCATCAGAATTTTGCAACCGGAGTCGGGCAATAGCTATTTCATGCTCCACACCAGTTTCTAATTCATTAGATCGTCCAATTTCCATCTGCTGTATACAAGTAGCCGCGTCATCTCGATATTGATCCAGTTCTCTATTGAAAGCTTCCTCAGATATGTTTCCCATACCGTATTCCAACTGCAGCGTGCGAATTGACCGAAGTATATTATCTAACTCTGAAGTAGAATCAGCGAACTCCATTGGAGCATCACTCATATTTGGAAAATATCTGTTTTTGAAGAATGGATATACCACGACTCCTACACAAAATACTCCTAGTAATACAGATAAAAAAACTGACATAAATATCACGCCTAACCCGGTAGCAGTGTACTAGAAAAGTTTGCTCCTCATATTTTATAAAGGCTTAGTGATAGATCCTCTACGATCAGGCCACAAAGCTATTACTGTTCCTAAAACGAAAACAGGGCCGGCTACCCACATCCACCACATCATAGGGTTTACCAAAATGCGTATGCCGACCGATCCATCTGCCATATTCTCACTAGGTACTATGTAAAAGTCTTCAATAGGAGTACTGTGTATAGCCGCCCGAGTAGAAGCCATATTAAATGATGGATAAAAATCCCGACGGGACGTCATATTCTTAAAAAATTGCCCGTCACGTGATACCTCAACATCTGTTAGATATGAAACCCTATCTGAACGTGATACAACGTTAGTTCCTACGTATTTAACAGCATAATTCGACACATCGACCGACTCGCCTTGGGCCAATACGACATCTTTTTGAATATTAAAAAACGAGGCTCCCAGAACTCCCAATAGGACCATTACAACAGCTAAATGAACAATGTACCCACCATACCTGGGACGATTAGCCATCAACAATTTCACGAACGTTAGAGGATAGCTTTCGCGAAAGGCTAATCTCCTAGACCTACACCCATTAACCCACTCTATTGTAATCCCAGTCGTCACCATGCCAGCTATACCATAACCGATTAAAGGATACAGTTTCGTAAAACCTATCAGACTAATTATTACGACAACTATAAACCCAACTATAATTGGCCACATTAGCGATTTGCACAACGTCACAACACTAGCTTGTCTCCATGGTATCAGAGGTCCAATTCCCATCAGCATGATTAGCGCTAACATGATCGGACCATTAACTTGATCATAAAATGGCCGTGCAATGGTTATTTCCTGCGCGGTTATTAATTTCGAAATCAACGGGTATACCGTACCCCACAACGTAACGAACGCTATCCCCAGTAACAGAAGGTTATTCATCAAGAACGCCGACTCACGGGAAAGCATAGATTCAAGCGCCCGGGCACTTCTCAATAGATTAAACCGCCAGAAGAATATTGCGAAGGGGACCACAGTCCCAAAGGCCAAAAACAGCAGGAACACCCATCCTAACGAAGATGCACCAAAGGAGTGAACAGAAGGCACAGGACCGCCTCTATTCATAAACATTCCGTATAAAGCAAGCGAAAAAGCTATGTTAATGATTACTATGTTCCACATTCGGAACATACCTCGCCGTCTCTGAACCATTATAGAATGAATAAATGCGGTTAATACCAACCAAGGCATAAAAGCAGCGTTTTCTACTGGGTCCCAAAACCAAAATCCGCCCCAGCCCAATATCGTATACGCCCACCAAGAACCTAATAGAAGTCCACTAGCCAATAACAGCCAAATTACTAATCCCCAAATCCTACCTATCTCCACCCATTCGTCACGTGTTTGCTTTCCTAATATTCCACCAAGAGCAAAAGCTGTAGGTATCGTTATCCCTATTAGCCCAGCCATCAAAGCAGGTGGATGGAAAAACATCCCAAAATGAGTCAATAGAGGATTAATTCCTTCTCCGTCTGGAGGGGTTATAGGTAATTTTGCAAATGGATTAGCCATCAGAGCCATCACTACCAAGAAAAACACTAACACTACCATCATGATTGCTGTTGAAAATGGCAATGTAGGTCGTACACTAGATGGAGCGAATCTAACTGCTAAAGCCGCCATCACAGATAACACAAAGGCAATATATAACAACGACCCTTCATTACCAGCGTAAAATGCAACCCAGGTATAAATATGGTCCATAGCAAGGTTGCTATGTCCCGCAACATATGCGATGGAAAAATCTCTGCTAATGAACAGACCCACTAAGCTAGCAGTACAAACACCCAGAACTAGCACTAGTAAATAAACTGATTTCTTCGTACTCTCAAGAAGTGAATAAATACCAAATATCTTGCCTACGATAGATCCTACACCCGAATAAGTGGCTAAACAGATCGCCATCCATAACGTAGTCGCTCCTAATTCACCCACGATCGCCATCTCCTGCTTCAGAATCGATCGTATCCTCTGAACTAGAGCTGCTGGGGTGATTTTGAGAGACTATCTGGTCTACAATCCCTAGATATCTATGACGATCTTCCTGATCATCTACAATCGTACTTCCTAGCGGCACATCTTCTTTAGCGTTTTTCATGGACTTTAGTGCTAATATTCCGAGTGATAATGCTCCAAAGACGATAAAAATTGGAGCAACCCAAGCTATGAGGTGAAAACCTTCTCTCTTAGGTGCAGCCAATATCTGTTCTCCATACCTGTCTACAAAGTAATCCAGTATCTCTTCCCTCGTCTGACCATCTGACAATTTCTGCCTAATTATCTGTTTCATCTGGCGAGCCAGCGGAACTTGAGCTTGATCTATAGTTTCAGCCGGACAGACTGGACACATTATCATCCCATCTATGGCATAAGCCTCCTCTTCATCATATTCCATAGTAGAAAGTTCTTGCTCCGGAGACTGTGCATGTAGGGGATGTACCAATACGAAACCGCTCAGCAATATAACAAGTAGAAGGATATATCTCGCGTACATTGGACGCGCTTCAAGAAGACCAACAGCGTATACGGTCCGACTAAATTTGCAGTACAATGCCGAGTCCTACAACCAGGATATATACAACATAGATTTGGTAATTATGGAGACTACTAGACCAGTGATTACTTACAGGCCCCGGGTTGTTGACCCTGAATACAATTGACAACATAGTT
>VFFT01000063.1 GCA_009392775.1 SAR202 cluster bacterium
TTAGCTGCGTGCATATGTATTTGCAAATGAGAAACTAAATCTTGTTGCGCAACACAAGCAACCATCAAGGATATCTCCTTAGTCTTCCGGTCTAATGTTGTAGTGCCGATATAAGTGGCCTCAATATGGTCGTTAAGTTCTTTAAGTGTTTCTACATTGAGCTCAGCGTAGAAATCATGAAGCCCATACCTAAAGCCTCTTAACTGGGTTACCCGTTCTAACTCCGCTTCTTTATCGATCGCCATGGTTCCTCCTATATTTCTTTTCACGCCCCTTCGGCGTAGGGCTTTAACATAGCATATATCAAATCATTTATTGGGGTTGAAGTACAACCCGTAATCCCTGCTCGAATAACCGCTCCAGTAAGAGATTCCAATTCCAGAGGTCTTTGCTCTACTAAATCAGTGTACATAGAAGCATGCATATCTTCTAGGTTTGCCTTTATATAATCCAGAGTATCATCAACAACGGTATTGGAAAGACTTATATTGTTCGCTTTGCCTACTGATTCAATTTCCTCCATGCAGGCCCTAATTATCTTTGCCCACTCGGGATTTGCCATCAATACGGCCATGGATTGTCTCGCTAAACTCGTTACCCCAGCCATTGTCGCTATGAATAAAAACTTAGTCCAAAGCGTTTTGTGTATATCATCACTGAAACTTGCTTCCACTCCCGACTCATTGAACATCTCTGCGAGCAAAACACCACGTTCAGAATGGCTACCATCATCCTCACCAAATTCTATTCTAACCACATCCCCATCCTGTCGAACAACCCCCGGTTCAATTAGATGTGCCTCTATATACGCTGCCCCTGGCATAACTTTTGCACTACCTAAGAAATCGGACGCCAATTTATAGCTATCTATTCCGTTTTGCAGACATATGACAACAGTATTATTACCAACCATTGGCTCCAACATTGGGACAGCTACTTCATTATGATAAGTTTTGACAGTTAAAAGAATCAGGTCCACTATTCCTACTTTAACCGGATCTTCTTCTGCACGACATGAAATAATTCTCGATCCATTATCAGTAATGACCTGCAAACCTTTCTCTCTGATAGCGGATAGATTATTACCTCGGGCAATCAGGGTAACATCATGGCCATAGTGAGCCAATGTTCCACCAAAATACCCGCCGATACTCCCAGGACCCATTACAGCTATTCGCATTACAATTACCTACCAGTAAATTACCGCTACATTAACTTGACTCAGCCAACAAGGCAACTGACAAACAAATTTACCTTGACGGTAGTCGCGTATAACCTTATTCTCACAGTAATATATTTGCGGAGACCCGTATGACACAAGAACAACCAAAGATCACACCACCGGTGCCACAACCTGAATCAGATTTTTACTGGGAAAAATGTAGAGACGGAGAACTATGGTTGCGTCAATGCGATGACTGCAATAAAACGTATTTTTATCCTCGTGACCTATGTCCATTATGTTTCTCCCGAAACACAAGTTGGATCCAAACCGATGGGAAAGGTACCGTGCACACCTTCGCTATAGTCCATAGAGGTCCGACTCCTGCTTTCCGAGATAGGGCTCCATACGTGACCGCTGTTGTGGAATTCCCTGGAGGCGCGAGAATGCCAACTAATTTAATCGAAGTAGAACCAGACCCCGAATTCATAAAGTGTGGGATGTCGGTAGAAGTGATCTTCGAAAAACTGGACGATAATATCAGCCTCCCGATGTTTCGACCAGCTGAGTAAGCCAAGATGAAGTCCCTTAACAATACAGTCGCAATAGTGACCGGAGCAAGTAGGGGAATCGGCCGTGCCATCTGCCAGGGTTTAGCTTCTCAAGGTTGCTCAGTGGTAGTGGCATCAAGAACTGAGGAAGACCGATCTTCAGGTACTGACTACCCGAAATATGCTTCCGGCACAATCCATAACACTGTAGATCTTATTACGCATGCGGGGGGAACCGCCATTGCTCATCGCTGTGACGTCAGTAACGCACTAGACATCGAAACGCTATGCGAATCAACCTATCAACGATTCGGAAGACTAGATATATTGGTATCGAATGCCGGTATAGATTGTGAATCTCCGGTCCCAGACTTGCCATTAAATATACTGGACGATTGTCTTTCTATTAATATTAGGGCTCCGTTCCTTCTATGCAAATATGCACTGCCACACATGCAGAAAACTGGATCTGGAGGGTCCATATTTGCTGTCACATCCGGTGCGTCCAGAGGTTATCGAGAAGGCAGAGTTGGTTACTCCATGAGCAAAGCTGCTGTAGACCGGATGTTTCTGAGCCTGGCCGAAGAAGTAAGACCGTCCAACATTGCAGTTAACGTGCTTAGCCCCGGACGCGTAGATACATGGATGAATAGGCGTGGTGATTGGCCCGGAACCGCTCATATACCCATGGTTCAACCTGAAGAAATCATACCGTCAGCCGTATGGCTAGCCCGCCAGAGCGCGCAGACATTCACTGGGAACCTTGTAGAAAGGTCTGACTTCGGAACCACTTGGGGTACCGATAAGAATTAAGATACCTATTCCGATTTAGCACTACCATAAACCGCGCCACGGTACTATACTCCACCTGAAAATGACCATCATTGGGATTACGAAGGAGGACACTATGAGCACACCACCGACAGATCGAACAGTCCAGAGGTCTATTGCCCCTAAATTGGCGGAGTTAAGCGAAAACGTATTGTTTGGAGATGTGTGGGAGCGCACTGAACTCTCCAAACGGGACCGCAGCCTGATAACAATAGCATCCCTGATCGCTATGTATAGAACAGACCAGTTAAGGGGACACCTGAATAGAGCACTAGATAACGGCGTTACATCCGAGGAGATCGGAGAGGTTATTACACACATGGCCTTTTACTCCGGATGGCCGACTGCCGCCAATGCGATCAAAGTTGCCAAGGAAGTGTTTGATTCGCGAAGTTAAAACCTTCAGTAATTATATAAATTACTTCTTTAAAACGAGACATATGGAGGAAATTCATGCCGGTAATGACTGGTGGAAAGTTTTTAGCAGACACATTTAAGGGGTACGGGGTAAGTCATGTGTTCTTTATGCCTGTGATAGTCCAAAGAGCACTCCTAGAAATGGAAAAACTCGGTATCAAGAGAATTATGGCTCATAGCGAAAAAGCCGCAGTATATATGGCTGATGGGTATGCTCGTACTAGTCACAAAGCGGGAATATGTATGTCGCAGTCAGTGGGAGCCGCTAATTTAGCAGCTGGTTTACAAGATCCATTTTTGGCGAGATCACCCGTGATAGCGATAACAGGCCGTAGACCGCAAGCAGGTCAATACCGGCATGCATATCAGGAAATTGACCACTTAGAACCCTTTAATGCAGTTACCAAATACAATGTTGGGGTAACCGATCCTTCTCAATTGCCATACCTTATCAGGCAAGCATTCAGAGAAGCAGTTACAGGTTCTCCAGGGCCTGTACATCTGGATTTTGAAGGGACCACAGGGGCGGTCATTGGAGATGGAGAAGCCGATATAGAAGTAGTTATAGACAATGCTTTTATCAGCGTACCCCCATTCCGACCAGAACCGGACCCTGCTCTTGTTCGAGAGGCGGCAGCAGTGATAGCGAACTCCCAACGACCTGTAATAGTGTCAGGAGGAGGAGTAGTCACTTCTGGGGCAGAAAAACAAGTAGTTGAGCTGGCCGAATTGCTATCGATACCAGTCGCCACATCCTTAAACGGAAAAAAAACGCTCTTAGGCGATCATCCTCTTTCAGTCGGAGTATGTGGTGCATACTCGAGGAAATGCGCTAACCGAGTTGTATCAGAAGCGGACCTAGTTATTTATATCGGCAGTAACACTGGTAGCCAAGTCACAAATGAGTGGACTGTACCGCCACAGGGCACACCAGTCATACAAATAGATATTGACGCGTCAGAACTAGGTCGCAGTTACCCGACAAAGGTAGCTATGCAAGGCGATGCTCGTGCCTCAGTACAAAAATTACTCGAAGCTAGCGAACCGTCCACCGACAGAACAGATTGGGTTAACAGAGCTCAGGGGATAGTTAGAGAATGGAAAGACGAAGTAAGTCAGTTTACTGACGCGGATACATCCCCACCTCGTCCAGAGCGATTATGTAAAGAGATAACAGAATTCTTACCCTCAGACTCGATCTTAGTTTCGGATACAGGACATGCAGGTATATGGACCGGTACTATGATCGATTTAACTCATCCTGATCAGAGCTACCTAAGATGTGCTGGATCTCTAGGATGGGGATTCCCAGCTGCTATCGGAGCCAAATGCGCAGCACCTGATCGACCCATTGTCTGCTTCACTGGTGACGGAGGATTCTTGTATCACCTATCAGAATTGGAGACTGCTGCACGCTACGGTATAAATGTGGTGACAGTGGTTAACAACAACCATTCCCTCAATCAAGAAAAACGTGGCAATGAGCGAACCTACGGTGGACAAACACCAGAGTCAGATGAGTTGTGGATGCTTTCTGATATTGACTTTGCCAAGCTGGCTGAGTCTATGGGTTGTTTTGGAATCCGTGTTGACCAGCCAGATCAAATACAAAGTGCCATGGAACAAGCCTTTGCTTCCGGAAAACCTGCAGTAGTTGATGTGGTCACAGATATCGACGGAATAGCTCCGGCAGCCTGGAGCCCCTAGTACGACTAAGTTTGCTTAGCCGTAGACATGAAAATATTAGCTGAAGAATAATTTCGGTGCCCACCTTTGTAGATGGTGGGCACTATATACATATCCTTGAGGTCTCGACAATCAAACGGCTTATACAATCGTAAAGCAATGGCCACAGGATCTTCCCCGTCATTCAGGGCGTCTTCTACCCAATCGGGAAACATTGTCAAAGAGATGCTATTAACGTCTGGTATTTGTATACCCCATAGGATTGGTACTTTAATATCTTCAAAAAACCGCTCTCTATATAGATCATAAAACATATCCACAGATCCCATATCATAAACAGGTTGAGTAATAAAATATTCAACCCCTGCAAGAATTTTCTTACGAGCTAGCATAACTTCTTTATTCACTCCACTGGATAAATCCAAAACAGATCCTACACATATATCCGCAGGTCTATCCAATTCCACCCCACGATAATCTATCCCTTGCTTCAAATTAACGATAGATCGAATTAATTCAGTGGTCGTATAGTCGTTAATCGCCGTAGGATTATCTGAACGTTCGGAGTGGAAGCGATCTCCTCCCACCACAACCACATTCTCAAGACCAATAATGGAGCCACCCAGTATTAGTGAGTCCAATGCCAGTTTATTCATATCACGGGTAACTACAGTGAAAATAGGATCTGCTATAGCATTTCCCTTAATATACGCAGCCACCATGGAAGAGCTAGCCCTGACGGAAAACCCTGGACTCGAGTTAACCAGGATATAATCGGCCATATCCGGATAGAGCGCATTCGATTCTGTTAATCCAGATTTTGGAGGAGAATAATCACAAATAAAACAGGGTTTACGAGTAAGTTTATTGAAGCTTGCGGTAACTTTCACCATTACGGCATACTCCTACCAACAAAAACACCCGTGAAATAACATATCAGACATACTACTACCCAATATTTTATTCACCATCTATCTGAGCAATCATGTCCTTAAACTGGTTTATACTCTTTTGCTCTGACAGACCAATATAATATCTCAAACCTTGAATATGGTTTACGACGTCCCTGGGTAACATCAACAGTTCATCACGAGGCTCGTTCATATGATAGAGCGCATCGACTCCATCCTCCAACCCAACGTACAGGATATCCTCTAGCAATGCCATATCTTTTGAATCCATGTCATTCCGAGCGACCCATCTTGAAAATACAAATGGCAATTTAGTCCACTGGTTCCACTCTTGCCCCAAGTCATATGTATGTGGGAATCCTCGTACTCCTCGGCGTTGGCGCAAAGCTTGGTTTCCGATTAATAATAAAGCATCATATGGTTGGTCTTGTGTACTGACAAACTCAAAGGATTCAATGCCATATTTCAGCTTCAATAGAACTTCTAGCAATTTCGGAGCGGTTACACTGTCGTCTATCACCGCGATACGCCCGGCATCCAGCTCTTCGATAGGCTTGGTCGAATATAAATTTACACTTCCAGCCCTATCAATACTAGCAATACAAAATCCCGCAACGTTCTGTATCGCATCACCCAATCTAAAACAGTCTAATATTGGCACTGGAGCTGCATCAATATCTCCCGAACGTATAGCTTCTGCCATAGTACTTGGTGTTAAGTCCCGCCAGTCCACGCCCCGACGTACCATGTCAAAGTAAAAAGGTTCATTGTGAAGATAATTAACCCGACCTACAGTAATAGCCATACCTAGTGAATCACCACCTATTCTTATGTCGTTTGCCTAAGAACAAACTCAATCCCGAACCGTCTGGATTGTAGAAGTAACCTTAATTAACGTCAAGCCACGCCCATAGGCATAGTCTAGAACTATCCTAATGACCTGTGTATCCTATATATATCTATACATCCTTTTTACATAAACGGTCTCATGCCCTGAGAGAATCATGTTAAACGCCTTAAAATACTTAATATTTACTATAATCGTGACTGGACTGATGATAAATTTGAGTCCGCAAAGCTCATATGCCAATGGCAACAACATAAAAGTCTTAAACCAAACTATTGAAAGTGATTTCCCTAACGGAATCAAATTCCACTTAGAAGCGAAAAGCTCCGACGCTATCGACGACATAAGAGTTTACTTTAGGAAAATGGGACAATCAGGTGACAGCGGATATCGCATTGTTGATTTTGATACTGGCACTCATATTTACGGCGAATCCAAAATCCTAAGCAACAAAGATAATCAGTATATAGCCCCTGGGACTCGCATCGAATATTACTACGATATACGTGACGTTACGGGCAGAGTCTTTAAAACTGACCCACAAATCTATACCTACTTGGACAACCGCTTTGAATGGAAAACTGTAACTGACGGAGTAATTACAGTTTTTTACTTTGGCTCAGGTACTGCAGAAAAAGCCGAACAAATTCTCGATATATGCAAAGCTACACTAGATCTAATGGGTCCCATACTCGGCATAGAACCTGCTCATCCTCTCCACATCGTGACTTACGAAGACTATTCTGACATGAAAGTAGGTTTACCTTTCAGATCAAAAACGGTATCAAATTCTCTAATAACTAACGGAATAGCTTTCGCAGACGAACGTTCATTAATAATCTATGCATCAGATAATAGTTTCGTTGGAACAACAAAACATGAATTCACACATTTATTGGTTGGGGACGCGGCAGGCAGGGCATATAACAGAGTGCCTCTGTGGTTGAATGAAGGGTTAGCCGAATACGCTAACACTGAAGGAAACTATCAAAGTTACTTGCAATCTGCAATACAAAATGGTGACCTCTTACCCTTGTGGCAGAGAGAGACCTTTAGTGGCACTCCCAGAGATATTATGATCGGATATGGACAAGGGGAATCTGTAGTGCAATTCATGATAGATGAGTATGGTACTAAGAAAATAGCTTCACTGATGACAAACATACAGTCCGCATTTGACATAGACTCTGCACTTGAGTCTTCTCATGGTTTTAATCAGTATGGATTAGACTCACTGTGGCGGGAACATATGGAGTTACCTCAACTACCCGATCCTGATGTCGATTCAGGACTAGATACTCCAACGCCAGCGGATACAGCCTCGATAAAACCGACACCAACAATAAACACACTAGCTAGCACATTGCCAGATTCTAAAACTGAGCGGACAAACGTAGAACCAATTAATACTAGGGGAACTGGCGGCTGCTATGCCGCGCCAGACTCACATAGTGATTTCTCAACAATCGGACTGATAGGTCTACCAATAATCATGTCTATTTGGCGCAAGTCAAAAAGGAGAGACGACTAAACGCACACTTTTCAGACCCTATCTAGCCCTAGGATTGAAAGCATCATTCACTCCATCACCCAATAGACTAAAGCAAAACAATAATAAGGTCAGGGTAAACACTGGAAACAGTGTTAAATGCGGATCATTTCTCAATACTTGTAGATTACTACCTTCAAATATCATTATCCCCAAGCTAGGTACAGGAGGCTGTATACCAATACCCATCCAGCTCAAAACAACTTCAGCTACCGCAAAGGATGCCAACCCTGCTGATATTGAAACTATCACAGGGCTGATGACATTTGGCAATATATGCACCCACAACACCCGCGCGGTTGAAGAGCCAATAGCTCTAGCTGCCTCAGAATATTCATTTTCCCTGACTTGAAGAACCTGTCCTCTGACTAACCTAGCTAAACCAAACCACGAAAACACTGTTAACGCAAAAGCAATCACAGTGTAATCGACCAGTCCAAGTCTAATAATCCAATCTATTCCAGTTGCATCTTCAAAGGTCCTGACCCAGTCATTAACGCTTGGCTTTACGGTAGCGACTATTATCAACACAAGAAATATGTCTGGAAAGGCTGACGTTACTTCCCCTATTCGCATTATTAAAGCATCGGCTAATTTCCCGAAATAACCTGCGATTAACCCTAGGACTATCCCTAGAAACAAACTTCCAGCTACCAATGAAGTAACAGTAATTATCACAGTAGTCCTCAGGCTATACACAATCCTTGTAAACATATCTCGTCCGAGTCTGTCTGTCCCGAATGGGTGAGAAAAACTTGGACCCTGATTAGCTACGCTATAATCTTGGTCGTCATATCCATAAGGGGTAACTAAAGGAGCTAACAAACCAGCAGTATACATTAATATTATTATCGCCAGAGAAGCTATAGCGAGTTTCTTTCCGAGCAACCTTCTAAACGATAAACTCATATAGCTACGACTAGGCCGACTAATCTGGAGGACTTGGTCTTGCTCTGTATCACTCAACAAGATAACCACCACCGAGCCTTATCCGGGGATCTAGAAATGGATAAGCCAGATCTACTATGAGATTAGCAAGAACGAATAAAGTAGTTCCAAGAATAGTTAGGGCCATTATTATGGGATAATCTAAATTAAATAATGACTCTAAAGCCAGAAGTCCAACACCAGGTATACCGAACCAGAATTCCACTATGAACGATCCACTTGCTAAGCCAGCTAAAGCAAATCCCAAGGTCGTTACGACAGGTATTATAGAATTCCTTAGAATATGTCGGTAGGTAATAATGCGTTCCGTTAGGCCTTTGGCACGAGCTGTACGTATGTAATCTTGCCCGATAACATCCAGCGTACTTGCCCTCGTCAAACGAGTAATGATTGCAATACCGGGTATCCCTAGGACAAATGCTGGTAGTATTATGCGAGTATCAAAGAAGCCCCCCCACCCATGAGTCGGGAGAATATCAAGCTTAAGAGCAAAGAGCCAGAGAAGAACTGGCACTGTTAGGAAAACTGGTAGTGACTGTCCCACTAATGTAATACAGACAGCAACGGTATCCCATATCGAGCCTTGTTTCAATGCAGCAAATAAGCCGATAGGTATTCCAGATACCACCGATATAATCAAAGCGGCAAGACCAAGCTGGGCTGACACAGGGACTCTTTTGAATATCAACTCATTTACCGTTCTACCCTGCCATCTAATGCTTTCACCGAAATCCCCTCTAACAGCTCTTGCAATATACCGCACATACTGCACTGTCACAGGATCATTAAGACCCATTTCTGTCCTGATTCTCTCCACAGCCTCTGGGTTGGCATGCTGATCTAGCTTTAGAAGAACTGGGTCACCTGGTGCAAATTGGACTAAGGCGAACGTTATGTACGACACTATCACCAACAAGATAGGAGTCCAGATTAATCGCCTAATTATATATCCAGCCAAAAAGATCCCCTTAATATACTATTTGTCCATGTAAATATATCTATGAACCGGTATAGACATGGGAGTCATATAAAACCCTTTAACGTACGGTTTTACTAACGCATAGCTCTCGGTTCCACTATTCCATAGAGGAATCCACGGAGCATCATCTATGATCATTTGCTCTATTCGGTTGTACATTTCAAACCGTTTCGCTTGATCCATCTCGATTCTAGCCTGTTCCAATAATGCATCTACTTGCGGATTATTGTATGAGGCATGGTTATTTTCACTCTCACTATGGAATAAGATATCCAAGAAGTTCTCTGGGTCAGGGTAATCAGCTCCCCAACCAACTTTAAACATCTGGTACCTTCGATCATGTAAATCTTGCAAGAATGTAGCCCAAGCCGTCTGCTGAATATCTATTATTATTCCCAACTCTACTTCCCAGGCTCTTCTGATAGCTTCTAC
>VFFT01000064.1 GCA_009392775.1 SAR202 cluster bacterium
TGTGATCTGAGGATAAATATTTATGAACTTGGGTCTTCGTACTATGCAGGCTGAAGATATTGAAGAAGTGCTAGAGATAGAGAAAGAGGCATTTTCTCCATTATGGCCGGGAACTTCCTTCAAACGTCAGCTTAGCAATAGATATTCATCTTACTTAGTTGCATATGATAGTCTCGTTGAATCTCAGGTAGCGCCGATTGATCAATATGAGATTAGCCGGCAGGAAGGCCCATGGCTAGAAACTTTCTTCCATGCTATCAAGAATATATTCAAAAATCCTAGCCCTGACACTCCATCGTTGCAGAAGCTAGCCGGTTATGTCGGTGTATGGTTTCAGGGGAATGAAGCTCACATAACTGAAATAGCCGTTAGGGAAGGACTACGTGGTCTTGGGATTGGTGAATTGCTGTTGATAGGAAGCATAAGATCAGCTACTAAATATGGTTCTACGGTTGTAACTTTAGAGGTTAGGGTGTCTAACTTTATAGCGCAAAGATTGTACGAGAAATATGGATTTAGCACAGCTGGTATTAGAAAAGGATATTATTCTGATAATCGAGAAGATGCGTTGATAATGACCACAAGCCCGATTCATACACCTGATTACCAAAGTCAATTTGATCTGTTGCAACAGGCGTATGCCGACAGAGGAAGGAGCATTTATATCTCAGAATGACTGTCTAAAGGGTTTAGTTGACCACCTCATGCGGCCTTGATAGAATGGCCCGAGCGCTGCGAAATCGAGGGATCTATGTTAGTCATTGGCTTGACTGGTGGTATAGGAAGTGGCAAGAGTGCGGTGGCTCTTATGTTGCAGGAACTAGGAGCTGACTTAATAGACGCTGATAAAGTAGGTCATGAAGCCTATCAGATTCATTCAGAGCCGTGGCAAGCAGTAGTCGATGCTTTTGGTAAGGACATCTTGGGCTCTGATGGTGATATAGACCGGAAAAAGCTTGGCTCTATAGTTTTTTCAGATCCGAGTGAATTGGACCGCTTGAACGCCATCATGCATCCCAGGATGGCAAATATAGTCAAAGAAAAAATAGAATCGCTGAAGGAATCCGGATCCAGCGTAGTTGTTCTTGAAGCAGCCGTATTATTGGAGGCTGGTTGGGATACTCTCGTCGACGAAGTATGGACTGTTACAGCTCCGGTGGATGCTGTTCTCGAGCGACTGAAGGCACGTAATGGCATGGCCTCGGATGAAGCTAATCGAAGAATAGCTGCTCAGATGTCTGTTGAAGACAGATTGAAGTCCTCTCAGGCTGAAATAAACAATAATGGTGATATTATATTACTTGGTAAGACTGTCCGGGAATTATGGGAAGATAGAGTCAAAACGAAAGTTGGGAAGGTATAATGGTAGAAGCTGCTGAACCTCAATTTAAAGAATATGCAATAGAAGAATTTCTCGTTAGAAGTGAACCCTACTATCGCCCTGTCGGTGACGAAATGGAGTTGTTTACAGCTGCATACGAGCAACATATACCAGTATTGTTAAAAGGGCCGACAGGTTGTGGGAAAACCAGATTCGTTGAATACATGGCTTGGAAATTGGGTAGACCCCTAACAGTTGCCAAAGATTCGCCCGCCCAACCGGTCAACGAAGGAGAAGTGAGAGTGCCCTTGGTTACAATCGCTTGTCATGAAGACTTGACCGCGAGTGACTTGGTGGGAAGGTATCTTTTGGATGCAAATGGTACTAGATGGATAGATGGACCCATGACAAGGGCAGTAAAAACAGGAGCCATTTTATATCTGGATGAGGTAGTAGAGGCAAGGAAAGATACTACTGTGCTAATCCATCCACTTACAGACCACCGAAGAATATTACCAATAGAGAAAACAGGTTCTATAGTAGAAGCTGATGACCGGTTTTTGCTATGCATATCTTACAACCCGCATTACCAAAGTGCTTTAAAGGATCTTAAGCATAGTACCCGCCAAAGATTTATATCAGTAGAATTTGACTATCCACCGGCTGATGTCGAAGCGGAAATTGTCCAGAACGAAAGCGGATGTACATCTGATCAGGCAGAGGCATTGGCTAAACTCGGCGAGAAAGTTAGGAATCTTAGAGAGCATGGGTTGCAAGAAGGAGCAAGCACTAGGTTGCTTATATACGCTGGACGACTTATGAGCCAGGGGATTAAGCCTAGAAGAGCGTGCCAGGTGGCGATCGTCTGGACATTGACAGATGAGGCCGAGTTGCAGAGAAGTGTTGAAGAGGTTGTAACCTCAATCTTTGAATAACCAAGAGATCTAATGTCCCAATTCAGCCTAGCGGCTCTGAGATCAAATCTTGATAGACATGACGTGAGACAGATCGATCCAGATGGATTAATGCCTGCCGCGGTCATGATCTTGTTGTACGATAAAGATGGTGAATACTGCGTTCTTCTGAACAAGAGATCACAACTCGTAGAACACCATAAAGGCGAGATGTCTTTTCCTGGCGGAGCCAAGGATCCCACGGATATGGATTTTCTAGACACCGCTTTGAGGGAAACAGAAGAAGAGATGGGTATATCTAGATCAGATATTACCGTTCTAGGTCAGTTGGACGATATAATTACTCGGAGTGATTTCATAGTTAAAGTATACGTCGGAACTATCCCTTATCCCTATGAGTTTCGTCCCAGCGAGATAGAAATTGCCGAGGTAGTAGAAACCCCAATAAAACACTTGTTAGATTCTAAGAGTCTAAGGTATGAATCGAGATGGGTAGACGGAGAAGCGACAACCTCGGTATCTTACGCTTATCAGGATTACTTAGTGTTTGGTGCCACAGCTAAGATTCTTCAACAATTACTCAATATAGTTGATGAAGGCTAATTGATGGGAGGTATTTCCTTTGACTAGTAATTCCAATAATGATATTGAATCATCACTGAGCCAGTTCCCGCCTGCCGTGCTTGAGGCGTTTCAAGAAGCTTCTGAGGCAATGGATTCAGCGTTCAATGACGAAGAATTTAATCTATGGGCAAAAGAGGGGATATCTATTGCCGGACAAACAGTGAGGTCTTGGGAATCAGCTGTTGAGTATTACAGGGTAGGATCTCATGTGGCACGAGCCTTGGCATTCCCATCATTCATGCAATGGGCAAGATGCGGTACATACCTGGCTCAGGATTCTCCTGCTCTCGCGGTAGCATTCTTTAAAGCAAGTCCACTGATTGTTGGAAACTTGAGGCCCCAGTATATCCCTAGATGGGCTGGGCTAGGACGTAGTTTGTACAAGGGTACCTGGAAATCCAGTACATTGTCGGCCAAATTCTTTGAAGTGAGTCCGGACCTTATTAGAAGTCTCCCATTCTGGGACGTAGAAGTGTTTGCGTCTCTCATAGAATCATTATCCTATAAATCTTACGATGTCAGCATGGAGTGCCTAGTGCTGGGACGCGACGTCCTACCAGCAATGGGTCGGGAACGTGAGGCCTTTTTGTCAATGTGCAGGGCGCTTACCGATAGTAATTGGAGGGAAGTAAAGACTTGTTTAGAACTCGCTCCTAGGGCACTGCAGCAAATAGATGAGGGTCAGACGGGTAGATTTCTAAAATTAGGGGAAAGATTGGCTAAAACTGGTTTAAGGGAAACGGCTAAATTTTTAGCAGATGGTACCTCTACATTAGCCCAGATTCCCCAAACATCTCAAACACATATTCTAGATTTAGCTGAGGGTTTGCTCGCTACTTCTCCTGATGCTGTTGCACCCTTTCTGAAGAGTCTTGATGTCGTTTTGAATAGAATAACCATGAACCAGTTAGATACGTGGTACCAACACGGTGTCGAAATGCTAAAAGAGAACCCTGACAGTGGGATTGCGTTTTTCAAGATAGAATCTACTACGTCTGAATCTATGTTGGAGACGCTGTCGTCAAGCTTGGAGCTTGAAAGGGTTAAAGGAGTCGTAAAGCTGTATTGTAGTGCTCTATCAGGGTCGACGATTGATGTTCTTGATACACAGGAGTTGGTCAACAAAAATATTGGATGGGTAGACGAAGATACAGCCTCCACGGATGGAACAAAAGTATTTCTGCCTCCGATTGTGGATCATTATCCACGTAAAGATGAGAACTTCTCGTGGTTCAAAGTAGTCGCGACACATCAAGTTGGCCATTTAGAATTTGGTAGTTTTAATTTCGTTTTTGAAAAATCTGCGGCATGCTTTGAGGAACAGAGGCGAGCGGAATTGGAATTAAGCCAAAACGAACGACAGGCAGCTTTACTCCGTGAAATGGGAGACGACGCTCCTGACATAAGTGATCAAGCGCAGGCCTATACCGATATAGGCAGATTCCTTAATTTATTTGAAGACCGCAAATTAGCGTTCGATCTATTTACCGTATTGGAAGACTGCAGACTGGATTACCGTATTAAGATGGAATATCCAGGTATAAGGACGGCTTCCGAGCGAGTTCAAATAGAAGCCAGGTCTGGTCGGCCTGAAATACAAGAACTACCTCTTCAGCAAGCTCTTGTTGAGCTCTTAATTCATATGAGTCTCGAGCAGTTTACTGATTTGATGGTACCAACAGAGTATAAGGAAGAATCTGTGATGCTTTCGCAGATATTGCACACTCTCAGGGATGTACGTGCCAATGTAGAAGATACTACTGAGGCGGCACTCAGGGCTTACGAAATCATACATCGAATAGAAAATACAGAAGAAGAAGAAGAACAATGGCAGCCGGAGGATCTGGATGATCCAGGTGATTTTTCAGAAGAACAGTATGAATCTATGCTGGATAAACTAAGCGCTGGCCAACAGGACGGCGAAGGAGGAGAAGGAGGAGAAGGAAACCCTTACGAATCCCCTGAACCGGTGGATTACAGAGGAGACTTCAAGCCAGAGATGGTCCAACTATTAACCAAGTTGCAAAGTGATAAGGGCGAAGCTGGCGAAGGTGAGGCTCTATCGCAGGAGCAACTGGAACAGATGCTTGAAGATAGTGCCGAATTAGAGCTGGACGCCGAACAAGGTGATATTAGCAATAGCACTTCTATGTTTGCTCAAAATATTATGAAGGAGGCCGGAGTTCCTCCTCCTGATTCAGAATCAGGAGAGGGATATGGCCCGCTACTTCATGATGATGACCAAGGCGGAGAGTTAGAAGCCCGTGAGCCAAAAGCGTACCTATACGATGAGTGGGATTTCAGGGCGGGTGATTATAAACCACGGTGGTGCATAGTAAAAGAAAAGGTTTTAGATGAAGGGGAGTCAGTCTTTTACAATGAGTCTATAAAAAACTTTAGTTCTCTTTTGAACCATGTGAAGAGGCAGTTTGAACTGATAATGCCAGAAACTTTCCGTAAAACTTATCGGTTGGTTGACGGCGAGGATATAGATTTAAATGCTGCTATCGAAGCCTGGGCAGACGTCCGGATGAATGTTCCTCCTGATGAGAAAATATATTGGCGTAGAAATAAGATTGAACGAGACGTTTCAGTTGTGTTTTTGCTGGATATGAGTGCGTCAACAGCTGAAGCAATAGATGAAGGGAGAAACACAGTAGATGATAGGGATGCTCCAGACGATCCTGTAGAGTATATGGTGTGGTTACGGCGCCGCAGAGAAGGTCTTGTAAGGAGACACTACAAGCGCATCATAGATTTGGAAAAAGAGAGTACGACTTTATTGATACAGGCCTTAGAATCTATTGGTGACACGTATGGTATATATGGTTTCTCTGGTTATGGTCGTGAAAATGTTGAATTCTACGTGATCAAGGATATTGAAGAAAGTTTCAACGAGAAAATAAAGCGCAGAATAGATAAGATTACCCCGCTACATGCTACTAGAATGGGTTCAGCTGTGAGGCATGCAATTACCAAATTGGAAAATCAACCTTCTACTAGAAAAATACTGTTTTTGATCAGTGACGGGCGACCTCAAGATAGAGGTTACAGTAGAGAAGGCGTTGAAAAAGAATATGCAGTCCATGATACCTATAAGGCCTTGCAGGAAGCGAGGCAGAAGGATATAACACCTTTTTGCTTAACAGTGGATAAATCAGGGCATGACTACCTGAAACAGATGTGTGGTGATATGAGCTACGAAGTTCTTGATGATATTTGGGCTTTACCTGAACGTTTACCAATGCTATATAGAAAATTGACTATGTAAATATCTATATAGATATAGCTAAAATGAAGATGGGGTTGAATATTCAACCCCATCTTCATTTTAGCTCTTAATTAGCTTGTTTTATTAGTTTTAGTAATTCGGTGAGAGCAGTGTTAGAGGCTCTGCGCTTTATCTGAAGTCTGCGAGGCGGTAGTTTTAAAGATATATTTCTTTGCTGATCGCGGCTGGATATTGATATATGAACTTGACCCACGGGTGTATTTTCTAGCTCGTTTGGCCCTAGTACTCCTATGACAGCCAATCCGAAGTCAGTGTTTAATGTTTCTCTTATGACCTCTGATGCTTTCTGAGCGAAACTGGGATTCAGATATGATTCTTGTTCTTGGTTATCGCTGGTTAATTTCAATTTATCTAATAATATTGGTGTCGGTGCGATAATGCTGCCTTTTAGGAATGATGCACTTTCCGGTATATGAGTAATGTTGTCTGATAGGAATCCTCCAGTGCAGCAATCAATTATACCCAGAGTCATTTCGCGCTGGATAAGTTCGCGTCCTACACATAAAGCAGGGGTGTCATCGTCGTACCCCCAGATATAATCTGCCAAACGACTACTTATTGCATTTTCTACAGGGTCAATTAATTTCTGAGCAGATGATTGATCCGCTGCTCGCGCGATTATTCTCAGGTGTATACCGTCGGCTTTTGAGTATATTCCCAAATATGGATTTTCATTTCCGAAAAATTCATCCATAATCTCGTCGATTGCTGACTCTGACATACCTATAGTCTTAACATTTCTGGTTAATGTGACTTCATCGTGCACTAATCTCCGGAGATGTGGTTGTATCTCGTTATTCCACATGGGATTCATTTCAGAGGGTGGTCCTGGCATACATATAATATGGGTCCCATTTTTTTCCGCCCACCATCCTGGGGCAGTTCCATTCGGATTATCAATAAATCTCGCTGAGGGAATTAAGTTGGCCTGTTTTATATTTGCCTGAGGCATCGGTGTACCACGAGATTCAAAGTAGTTTTGTAGTTTCACAACTACTTCCTGTTGAACATTCGCAGTTTCTCCTAGCGCTAGAGCGATTGCTTCACGGGTCAGATCGTCTTGTGTGGGGCCTAATCCACCTGTCGTGAAAATGAAGTCAATGTTTCCTATTCCATTTGAAAATGCTTCTGTAAGTGCTTCCAGATCATCCCCTATACCTGTTATTCGATCTACTTGTATACCGAGAGGCGGGAGCTTAGAAGCTATCCATGAGCCATTTGTATCGGACAGTTCCCCCATTAGAAGTTCAGTACCTATTGCAAATATCTCGGCTTTCATAAAACCCTCATTTTGTTCAGTCTGTTGATGATTCAATGATGGATGCGGTATTGTTATCTACTTGATGATAGTAGAAGAGCTCGCACTCTGTTGTGGTGTTTAACGGTTACGAGTTTTCAGATGGATCTTGCTCGTCTGGGTAAGGAGGACTTATGGCCAAGTTGTTCACTACTAAGGCCCAGACTTGTGGTACTGTGAATAGTTGAGGATCATCTGCTATAGCAGCATACTGATTCGCCTCGTCAGGTGTTTTGTATCCGAGGTGTAATTCCCTAGTCACTCCGCTCCTCTCAGTGATACGAGCGATGGTCTGAGGTGGATCAAGGCCATATTCGGAAAGCGTTCCTCTCCCACTGTCTAGCACCCTGTTTACTTGTGGGCCACTCAAAACAAGTGTGGTTCCACTCCATTTTTCTATGGGGACAGGTATCGGTCCGTCGGCAGATTCTATATACCAATCGGTACTTCCAGGTTTCTTGTAGTAATTGATGGTGGTGTCTGAATGAGTTACCTCAATACCCACAATGGAACGGTCGTCCATTTTATACAACCACGGTTGTTTTTCTTTGCGATCTCCTTGGTCAGTAATACGGATTACACCATACGTTCCTGCGAATAGCACCAGTATTGCTACTAATAATATGGACAATCTTACGTTCATTTTATCGTCTGATCCACCATACGAGCGTGGCCAACAGACCCATTAGAACTGGCAGGAAAAACCATGAAGATAACCTCACGAATTTGTATTCGTTTTTGTCCAAATTGAATTCACGAAACACAGTCTGACGGTTATGGATAGAAATCAGTGAAAAATCACCTAATAGATAATTTGCAGAGTTAAGAAATAGTGATTCACCACTACCGGAATTAACGAATTTATTCGTAGCGAAGTCCGAGTCACCAAAGATAACCATTTGGGCTATTTGGTGTTGCGGCGCAGCAGATGTGGGTATAGGTGATCCCACTTGTCCGACTGCCTGAATATAGTATGCTGGTATGAATATTCCAGAAGGGTCGGGATTATCTCCGGATTCCACAGGATCGGTGCGCTCTATGTCATCTATTAAGTAACTATTCGGCGATGTTCGTGCTATTTCAACCGGGAGTCTTAAGCCATCTTCGGCTACAAATAGGGAAGTCGCGCCCTGCATAAAAGATATTTCCAGTGGTATTCCTCGAGGTCGTACTATTTGTTGCACTTCTGGGGCTACTGGATTGTAGCTGGAGAGTCTGATTCTCTGTGGAGTAATGGGATCGGAGCGCTCTTTGTCCAATATATAGCCGTCTCCCAGTAATATTCCCCATTGAGCCAAAAATTCTTTGAAAGAGTCCGACGTATCTGGCTCGGCCATGAATATCAATCGAGCGGCCTCAATTCGTGCTTGGCCAGCACTATCTTTTCCGGAAAGATATTTGTTTAGGGCATCTTTGTGCGTCTCTGGCATATCAGCTGTTGGTCCAGCTATCACCAGCAGTGCAGCATCGTCCGGTATGCTGACCTCCTCAGCAGTACTGCTGAGTCTTAATGCTTCTACCTCATAGTTGAAAGATTCTAAGCTATCTTTAAGAGTGGAAAGTCCATCTGGATCAGTTCTGTTTATATTTTTTTCGCCGTGCTGAGCTAAGAAGTAAATTTTCCTTTTCTCTTGTCCACTGACAACCAAAATGCTTGTATATAGATCCTGTTCCAGTTCACTATATAGATCGTCCGTACGAGTGATCAGATTGGTCTGATTACTTCCAACAGCTTCGATGATTATAGACTCGTATGTAGATATGCCATAATTACGAGCGATCTCAGGATTAATATCGGGATCTATAAACTCATATGAAAACAAATTGTTTCGATTGGAGAACTCAGAAAAGGTGTCCTCAACTTTTGCTTGTCTAGCGAGCATTTGTTGAGCTCTGACTACATCTGGAAATGAAGCCATATCTTCTCTAAAAAAGGCCGTCGCTTTAACAGGCTGATCTAGGTCCTCTAACAAATTCTTGGTTTGTGTTGCCAAGCTAAATTGCTGCGTCGCGGTATTATCCCACCTCTGATTATTACTGAAAGAAATTATATTGATAAGCAGGACTATCCCCAAGAATGCGGCTAGCATTACTAGAGAATTAGTACCATAACGCCCAGTTCTACTTAGGAATGCTGCAGTGACTGTACTAAAATAAATAATGGCAATAACGCCAACGAGGATAGCCCCAAATATGATGACAATCAGCCCGTATATCTTCATTGACTCAATAAATGCAACTATTATGAGTCCTAGCGCTATTCCAATTATGCCGGCGATGACCATGGGTGTACCGAATGCTCCGACTGCGTCTAGTGCCGGCTCTATAAGGCTATAGAGAGTGTTGTTTTTGCTGTCTGTAGTTTGTGTGTCACCGTTCGTTACCGACAACGGTTCTTCTACTGATCTCTGAGTTCGGGAGCGTCGTTGTCTTCTCCAATCAGTAGATCTATTTTCTGGACGGTCGTTCATGTTATCTCCACCGTCGGGATTCTAAGGCCCGTATGGAAAGGAATAGGAAAATAGCTGTCACACTGAGGAAGTAGACGACATGTTTTGTATCTAGTACACCACGGTCAAAGTCGTTGAAATGGCTTCGCATGCCCAGTTCACTCAATAAAGTAGCCCAAATGCCTGTTACCGCATCTACTCTTGTATCAATAAAGAACATTAGTAATAGAATTCCCGCGGCAACGACGAATGATATTATTTGGTTGCTGGTAAGGGTTGAGGTTAATATGCCAATTGATAGCGCTGCTGAGCCGTATAATATGAGGCCGATATATCCGCAATATATTGGGCCTGGATCAGGTTCCGCAAACCAGAACAACAGTATAGGGAAGTAAGCTGTGAGAGCTATCATGACTACTAAAAATGTCAAGGCAGCTACGTATTTGCCCAATATTATTTCCCAATCTCGGACTGGTGATGTCAAAAGCAGTTCTATTGTCCCTAGTTTTTGCTCTTCAGCAAGTAATCGCATGGTCAAGGCAGGCGCCAATAATACAAGTATTATCGTTGCCCCTTGGTAGAAGTTGCTTAATGAAGCTTCCGGAAATGGGTCTCCAAGATCAAGAGTAAAAAAGAATCCTGTTACGCCCAAGAATATGAGCGCTACGATATATGCCATCGGATTCGTGAAAAAGACTTGTATTTCTTTCCAGGCTACAGCTTTAATTGTTCTCATGTTTGGGTATCCTCGTCAGTGGTAAGCCTGAGGAAAATATCCTCCAGGCTCATGCTCATTAGTTGCATGCTTAATAGGCCCCAACCGTTGCTAACTATCACCCTGGAAATTTCATCCCTGAGGTCTAGTCCTTCCTCGCTCTTTACAAGATAAACTTCCTTGTCTGGTTGGTTTCTATGATTGACGTCTATGACTCCTTCTATGTTTCGGAGTGCTGTAGTAACCTCTCTCGGGGGGCCATTTATTTCCACCTGGAGCTGATCTACGCCTTGCAATGTTTGAGCGAGATTTTCTGGAGTATCTTCAGCCACTATATGTCCTTGGTGTATTATTAACACCCGTTCACATACCATACTGACTTCTGGTAGGATGTGGCTACTCAAGACCACAGTTTGTTGCTTGCCTAAATCTTGAATTAGGCGGCGTGTTTCAACTACTTGTATTGGGTCTATGCCGATAGTTGGCTCATCCATGACCAAGAGTTCTGGCTCATGAAGAATAGCTTGAGCTATGCCTACTCTTTGTCTATATCCCTTAGACAACTTCCCTATTATGGTTTTGCTATAGTCGTTCAACCGACATAGTTCTATTACATCAGGTATCCGTCTTTTTAAGTCTCTATTATTCATTCCACGTAGAGACCCCATATACCGCAAATAGTTTGTTACCGGCATTTCAGTGTACAGGGGGACAGTCTCCGGAAGATATCCAACAAGTTTGCGGACTTCCAATGAATCTTTGACTACATCGTGTCCTCCGATGGTTACCTGTCCGTGAGTTGGTGGCATATATCCGGTCAGAATGCGCATTGTGGTGGTTTTACCCGCACCGTTAGGTCCAAGGAAACCGAGAATTTCTCCACGTTTTACGTTAAAAGTCACTTCATCAATAGCTGGCTGTGGGCCATAGAAGTGCGTCAGGCCGGTGGCCTGAATCATAATGTCATCCGTTGGTGCGCTAGTCATATGTCGTTACGTATTCCATAGCAGCGAGTCCAGAAATTGAACAAATTCCTGAGTTGCATGCTTAATTGTGTTCAAGTACAAGTGATGATATTCTAAACGGCAGGTTTTGCCAAGGTATTTTTGAAGCAAATATTGGCAAACCAGAAGATAATTAGGAGAGGCAATGCACCTGATCATAGATGGTTATGGAGGAGACATATCCAAAATGTGGGATATGGAAACGGTCCGTAGTTTCCTAACTGAGTATCCAGACAATCTAGGTATGACTCGCATAACTGACCCCAATGTTCTTGAATATAACGGCCCTAATCATGATGATGCGGGTGTATCCGGATTTGTTATTATCGCAGAGAGTCATATAAGTATTCACACCTTTCCTCGAAGAAATTACGTGAATATTGATATCTTTTCATGTAAGGCTTTTGATGACTCAAAAGCTTTAGAGGATGCAAAGAGACTGTTTGACTTATCAGATGTCAAATCGTTGGTATTGGATCGAGGATTAGAATGGTTAGATAGCGATCAGGGTTTCAATGAGACAACGTCTCAAAGGAGTGCCCTAGTGGTCGAGAGGTCTTGAAGTAAGGTAAATCTGTGTATGCCTAACGATATCCCTTGGATCAACCGAAACTTCTTAGCACTGTCAGATACAGACAGTAGCCTAGACACAGCATCAGCTGTTCTCTTACCGGTGCCATACGACAGTACGGAATCGTCCATAGTCGGGGCCAGAAATGGCCCAAATGCTATTATCCAGAGTTCATCAGAACTTGAGGACTACGACATCGAGTTGGATGCCGATATTTCCAACATAGGGATCTATACGAGTCCCTATTTAGAACCCCATATGGGATCTCCCGAGCTCATGGCACAGCGCGTTCAAATGGCGGTTGAATACTATTTGGGTATGGGCAAGACAGTTGGTGTCTTGGGTGGTGAGCATTCGGTATCTATAGGGTCTGCTAGAGCTCATCAGAAATATTATCCGGATTCTACGGTTTTATATTTGGACGCTCATGCAGATTTACGAAACGAATATATGGGAACTAAGTGGGGGCATGCCTCTGGGGCCCGTCGGATTCATGAGCAAGGAAACCTAGTGTTAGTTGGAGTAAGGAGCTTGTGCCATGAGGAAAGACTATACATAGATTCTAATGACATCAAGTGTGTATTTTGGCCTTCTGATGATCCCACTTATATGGATAACATCCTTGAATATTTGGGAGAACATGTTTATCTGAGTGTAGACTTGGATGTTTTTGATCCATCTATCATGTCGGCTGTCGGTAATCCTGAGCCCGGAGGGATGAACTGGCAAGATGTCACCAATTTGATCAAATATATCTCCGATAACAGGAAGATTGTCGGTTTTGACGTAAGCGAGCTTTCTCCTGACCATGGTCCTCTATCATGTTCATATACCGCTTCAAAACTGGTTTATAAAATTCTGGCTTATGCTTGCAGAGACAAATGTTAACGTCACAGTAATGAGCTATTTGTCTTGAAGGATTCCTCGATACACTATGCTAGAATGATCTCAGACTTAGTTCGAGGCTAATATGAGACCACGAGGCATAACCTATTTAGATCATGCAGGAACGACACCAACTTCCCCAGAGGTTGTTGAAGCTATGTTGCCTTATTTTGGGCATCTGTATGGTAACCCTTCTAGTGTTCATACTGTAGGTCAAGAAGCTCGCCATGCTTTGGACGACTCCAGAGAAAGTGTTGCTTCAGTTTTGAATTGCAGGACCAGAGAAATAGTTTTCACCAGTGGGGGCACGGAGTCGGATAATGCTGCCATTCATGGGGCAGCTACAGCACTTCGTGAGACTGGAAGCCATGTGATTACGTCAAGCGTAGAGCATCATGCTGTCTTGCATGCTTGTCAGTTTCTAGAAAATGTTGGCTTTGATGTTACTTACCTGCCAGTTGATGGTGATGGTATCGTATCAGCTGAGTCGGTATATAACTCGATCAACGAGGATACTACTTTAGTTACCCTTATGTATGCTAACAATGAAATTGGTGCGATAAATCCCATAACTGAAATCGCAAAAGCCGTAAAAATTAGATCTCAAGAACTTCATCGCACGATAGTAATGCATACAGATGCAGTTCAAGCGGCTGGATTTTTGTCGTTGGATGTTCGGGAATTAGGTGTGGATATGCTCAGTTTATCTGGGCATAAGTTCTACGGTCCCAAAGGGAGCGGAGTCTTATTCTTAAAACGAGGGACTCCGTTTTTGCCATTGATTGTCGGCGGGGGGCAAGAACGTGAGAGACGCTCGGGTACTGAGAATATAGCTGCGATAGTTGGTCTGGCAACGGCACTCAAAACTGCGAACGACTCTAGGCATTCTAACAGTGAACATTGCATGAGTCTTCGTGACGAGATTATACGTAGAGTTACTACAGATATACCATCCGTAAGCTTGAACGGAGGTAACACTAATAGGCTGCCCAATAATGTTAACTTTGCCTTCGAGGGAGTGGAAGGGGAATCTATTTTGCTTGGACTAGATATGGCAGGTATAGCAGCATCAAGTGGCAGTGCTTGTAGTTCTGGGTCGTTGGAACCTTCCCATGTTCTGTTAGCATTAGGTCAGACAGCAGAACTTGCCCGAAGTAGTCTTAGGATTACTCTCGGGAAAGATAATACTCACGAGGAAATAGACTATCTAATTAGTACTTTATCTGATCTGGTTGGAAATTTGCGTGAATTTCCGACTATGAATATCTAAAATAATCCATTGGTATACGGAGTATCTTTGTGTTAAGTAAAACCAGTCGTTATATATTAGTTGTTTCTCTACTTATGCTTGTGATAGCAGCATGTTCGGATGTTTCATCGGCACTGGGTCAGCGGTATAGAGGAAAGACACTGGACGTGGTAATAATGGGTATAGAGCGTGCCAACCAGGTGGCCTTTCCGGTAACGTATCGAACGGGCGGAGTCAAGACGCCTTCGCGATGTGACCCAGCTGATCCAAATGATTCTGCGTTAGATCAGCCTTTAACTGAGGAAACCAAGCATTGGGAGATAACTCCATCATCTTCCGAACTAGAGCTGGTTTTACTAAAATTAAAAGTGGAAAACCATACTGCTACTAATGCAGTAGTTAATATCGACGAACGTGCCGCCGAGTTGCGTGATTTTGTACAAGGCAAATATTTCCCGATCAATGTTAACGATACGATGGTAGAAGTTGGTGAGCCGGAGAATCCGTATGACGAACGTTCGATGGTGTTTTTATGGAACAAGCTGTCTCCGACTGGAGAAGGCAGGGCCGTAGAGCTTAGAAGAGGGTGCGGCCTGGAAGGATGGCTCTTGTTTGAAGCGCCAATAGACACCAAATTCCGCGAATTTAAATGGGTAGCAGGAGATTCCCTGACGATAGATTTTTAATCTACATCTAGTTTTGTCAGTGCTAGGCTAAAAACCTGCGAGAATATCTGGTGTTGTATCACTATATAGCCCCGTCAAAGTATATCTCAGACGCAATATCGCGCTGTAATCGTAAATATGAGTCTTTAGTCATATTGGGAGTATGATTCGATATAACTTCCTGAGCTTTACCACCATTTTTGGCTAATAGATCTATTGTCGCCATCGCCAAAAGTTTCGCTGGTGTTATAACTGATGACTCGTAGTCTTTAATAAGATATTCCTTGCTGTGGCCTGCTCCCACTGCTCCTGAAGTGTATGGATGGCAAGAGGGGATAATTTGGCTCAGGTCTCCCATGTCGGTGGAACCTCCTCGGTTCTTTCCAGGAGGTATTACTATCACATTTGACTTTCCGAGCAATTCTGAAGAGTTCTCTAAGAACAAGTTTTGCAGTGTGGTGTCGTGTCTCATTGGGAGGTATCCGGGTATGTTAGTTATATTTACGCTTGCTCCGACCGCTAACGCGCCGGATTTGAAACATCGATCTACAATATTGGAATTTTTTAATACTGCTCGGGGGGTAGAGGATCTTACTCTCCATTCAAGCTGAACATCTGATGGAACGGCACTTACGGCTTCTCCACCAGACGTCATAATGCCATGTATTCTAACTACATCCTCATCCATATAGATCTCACGATTCGCATTTATGGCTTGCAATGCGAACGAAGCTGCATTCAGCGCATTTACTCCAAGGTGTGGTGCGCTGCCAGCGTGAGCTCCTCTTCCTTTGTATTGAACATATTTAACTATGTGTCCGTTACTAGTACCGCCTACAGCGAATTTTTTCTCTCCCATATCACCTGCTGTATGGCACATCATGGCGATATCAATGTCGTCAAATTCACCGAGTCCGATTAATTCCTGTTTGCCACCGAGGAATTCGATCTTTTTTTCAGATCGTAATTGGAGCCGTCTAGTGACCTCTATGAATTCCTCTGCAGGAACTGCAAAGGGTACTATTTCTCCAGAAAGGGAATCTACTATGTCTTGACTAGCTAGAGCGGTCGTTGCTCCTAACAACATACCTATTTGGCAATGATGCCCGCAGGCGTGGGCTGCTCCTGTTACAGGGTCCGAGTGAGGGTGTTCATTCACAATTAACGAGTCAAGTTCACCAATAACCGCTACTTTAGGGCCCTGGCCGTCACCGCACTTTATTGAGCCTTTTACCCCCGTCAGTGCAAGTCCTGTTCGGTGTGGTATGCCAAGTCGGTTGAATTCATCTGATACTAATTTAGCTGTTCGCGTTTCGTTGTACCCTGCTTCTGGGTTGTTTAGTATATCCTTGGCTATATCGATTAGCTTATCTTTGTGCTGTTCTATGGTGGCACAAGCTTTTTGCTTTAATTCTTCAATACTTAACATAATCACTAGCTCTTAAAAGTTTCGTCTTGGTCGAGGTTTCTCATAAAAGTGAGATATTCTGATCTAGTCATATGAGGCCTATGGTTAGATAGTATGCGGTTACCGGTGGTGGCTCCGTCATACAGTAAATCGATCGCGGTGGCTACCATAGATTTAGCGGCTGTTATGACTGAAAGTTCGTAATTCTCCACAACATAAGTTGCTCCGTGGCCCAGGCCGGTTGCTCCACCTACGTAGGGGTGTATAGCAGGCATTAAATTGCTGACGTCACCCATATCCGTGGAACCAGTTCTGTGACTGATGTGGCCCACATTATCTTTTCCGACTAAAGATATGGCGTTTGGTTCATAAACTTCAGCTAGAAGCGGATCTTGTCTAAGCGGGAGATATCCCGGTATTGTTTGGATGTTTACAGAAGCACCTACTGCCATGGCGCCAGCTTTTAATGCGCGGTCTACTTTGGCGTTTGCGTCCAATATTGCTTCAATTGTTTTGCCGCGGACAAACGTCTCCATTCTTACGTCTGCGGGCACGGCACTGACCGCCTCCCCGCCCTTGGTAATGATTGGATGGACCCTAATGGTATCTTCGTCTTTAAATGTTTCTCGGTTGTAGTGTATTGCACTTAGAGCGAGAGAGGCTGCGTTCAATGCATTGATACCCAAGTGAGGAGAACCTCCAGCATGTGCCCCTTTCCCTATAAACTGAATCTTTTTTGCTACGGTGCCATTATTAGTGCCGCTCAAGCATAACTGACCTTCAGATTCTGTGCTGGTAGTGTGGACCATCATAGCGATGTCTACGTCATCAAACTCACCTAATTTAATCAGTTCGGGTTTGCCTCCAAGGAACTCGATTTTCCCATCGGTACGTAGGGAATTACGATATTCTATTTCTATATATTCTTCAGCAGGTACCGCCATAAATACTAATCGTCCGCTCAATGTACTTAATATTTCTGGAGTGTTTAAGCCGATCGCCGCTCCAATTAGCATTCCTATTTGGCAATGATGACCGCAAGCATGAGCCGCTCCAGTCTCTGAATCGGAGAAAGGATGCTCGTTAACTATCAAGGAGTCTAACTCTCCTATAAGGGCTAGTGTAGGACCGGGGTTAGCTGCTAATATCTCTCCTTTAACGCCTGTGAGGGCTAATCCTGAACGAAATGGGATTCCGAGTTCCGAGAACTTTTTCGATACTAGAGCTGAAGTTTTCACTTCTCTAAATCCAGGTTCAGGATTCATAAGTATCTCTTTGGAAAGATTTATTATTTCCTCTGATCGTGAGTCTATTTGCTGGAAAGCTTTGTGTTTAAGATCTTCTATAGAAAACAAGTCTTAATATCCTTTTAAATGGGCTGGATGAATTGGGCAACTGAATTGTAGCAGAGGCCAGTGAGAATGGATATCGGTAGTATATAATGGCGGTATCATGTTAAAGAAAATAATTTTGGCTCCGCAGTCATACAAAGGTAGCATACACGCTTTTGAAGCTGCTGAGGCTATGCGGAGAGGGGTTCTGAAGGCTGATTCTCAATTGGAAACAGTACTAGTTCCTGTTGCAGATGGCGGTGATGGAACACTGGAAGCGCTGGTTTCCACCACAGGAGGGGAGATATATAAAAGCGTGGTGACTGGGCCTCTAGGCCAAGCTGTTGAGGCAAATTGGGGAGTTATGGGAGATGGCAATACAGCAGTCATAGAAATGGCTCTCGCTTCGGGTTTAGCACTGATACCACATAACCGTAGAGATCCTAGGCGGGCTACGACCAGAGGAACCGGAGAGATTATAAAAGCAGCTCTAGATAAAGGCTTTAAGAATATAGTTGTAGGGCTTGGGGGAAGTGCAACTAATGATGCTGGTGTGGGTATGGCCGCGGCCCTCGGGATTAAATTTCTAGATGCTCATGGTCAAATATTACCACCTGGAGGTCAAGCTTTATCTGGATTGGCCTCAATAGATATCTCCAAAGCCCATCCTGGATTGTCGTGCGCCAACATAATCGGAGCTACTGATGTAACGAATACTTTATGCGGTGATAGAGGGGCTTCCGCGATATTTGGACCTCAGAAAGGAGCTAGTCCCAGTATGATTCGGGAACTAGATGAAGCTTTAGCTACTTTTGCTTCAGTCGTCGAATGTGACTTGGGGACATCTGTTATCGATGTTCCTGGGAGTGGCGCTGCTGGTGGCCTAGGAGCTGGGCTCATAGCGTTCGCTAATGCAGAGTTGCAATCCGGTATAGATATGGTGTGTGATGTTCTGCAGTTTGATGAACATTTAGTTGGAGCTAGTCTTATTTTGACTGGGGAAGGCCGAGCTGACGAGTCTACTATTTACGATAAAGCCCCTGTGGGCGTAGCTAGAAGGGCATCAAAATTTGGTGTTCCTACTGTAATAATGGCTGGTAGTGTCGGGGAAGGATATCAAAAGCTTTACGACCATGGCATTTCTGGAATAGTGTGCATCGGGGATAGACCGATGAGCTTTGAACGTAGCATAGAACGTACCGCGGATCTGTTAGAAGGAGCTACAGAGCGTACCATAAGAATGTTAGGATCGATCAGATCTAATGATTAGTAGATCTACAGTTACTCTACGCGCTCTGCCACGAAATCTACAATTATTCTAGAAAGTTCTATTGCCCTTTCAGAATCTTCTATCTGAAATGCATCATAAGACGGGCCACTTGGCAGGAATTCAGGATATCGAGTTATATAATAATATTTATCTAGCTGTCTTGCTTCACTTTTTACAGTATCAAAGAACATGTCAAAGAGTTTTGCATCTTCACATAGGTCTATTAATGAGTTCCCCCAGACGTCTTCTGACCCTCTGAAATACAGATATCCCTTAATCGCTTTTTCTGCGGCTTGCTGGCCGAGAAAACATGCAATATTAAATCTATTACCGTTTTGGTTAAATTCAGCGTCTTCTAAATCTTTTTGGCTTTGCTGTAGCCAGCGGAGCCCCTCTTTTTTAAAGTCCGGCATCGTAAATTACTCTTCCCTCCTGACATGCGCTATGTAAGGCCGGTAATATGTCAGGTAAAGTTTCAAATTCCGTTGGAGTATAAACTAATGTTTCCACATCAACCATGCTACTGAGATGGTAGGAGAAGAAATCGGCTCTTCTGCCAAATTGACGATCAGTATCATGCACAATAACCAGTCTAATTTTACTTTCTGGTGAATAATCACCAGAGACCATGTCTCCACTTAGAATAACTTTTTCGACTCCAAGTGTAGGTAGAAGGGCCTGTATGGTCTCTAGCTCTTGTTCTAGCATTTGCTCTCTGAACTTGGTAAATCCAATCCGTACAGGCATTTTTGCCTCCTAGTCTAAAAGTAGCATGTGAACTTCTTTAGGGCCGTGGACTCCTATCACTATAGTCTGTTCGATATCAGCTGTACGGCTAGGTCCAGTAATGAAGTTCAGATAACTACCCATGTCATGTTCTTGATGATAATCCAATCGTCTCAATAGGAACACATCATCTAGACTTCGGAGTATATCGCGTTTCCTAACTAGTGCAATATGTACCGCTGGAACCACAGATACCAACCTGCTTAACCCTTTTCTGGGTAAGATGACGATAGAGCCAGTTTCAGCTACAGCGTAATCAGCTCCTGTAATACCTATCCCTGAGGAAATAATTGCTTCTCTGAGTCTTGTCCTATCCTCTGGAGAATCGTTCTGAGCTATTGTCGTAATATTGCACCCTAAGTCCGATATCCCTGAATCTATAACATATTCAGAGAACACCTCCTGGTCGGATCTGGATATATCGGTGACGCCCCATTTTTTTGCGATTTCGCTGATGTGCTCTAAAATGCCCTCTACATTTGCAGGCTTGTGTACATTCCAACCTCTTGCTACTGCAGATACAGATAAGTCGTCTGCTAGGCTGTCGAGGTGTTGATTCAGATTGATACGAAGGTCTGAGGATAGCTGTTTGAGTTCATCAGTGCTCTGCATTAGGTTTGTGCGCTGATCAAGTGGGTGTCCTTCAGTTTTTCCAAGACAATCCCTAATCGATTCAAGAAATATATCTTTTGGAGTTCCGAGGTTTTTCATCGGGTTATCCATTATCGTCCTGATTGTCCTTGAGGCCACCCTCCCATAACTGATGGAACGTCTTATCAGGTATTCGCGGAAGATCTCTTGACCTTGTCCAGATTGAAAGAGGTGGAATTGGCACAGACGATATTACTCCATCTTTGGTAAACGGTCTCTGAAGCCCTTTTAACATTATATTTCCAAGTTTCACGATGCTGGGGTGTTTCATAAGACTGGTATAACTTTTGGCGGCAATGTCCTCTGAAAATTTACTAGTACTTTTGGAACCGTCACTGGGTTGAACTAACTGTTCCCTTAGATTTAAAAGCATTCTGGGTATATTTATCTTCACTGGACATGCCTCCCTGCAGGCACCACATAAGCTTGACGCAAAAGGCAAATCTTTAGCATTTTGTAGGACTGTTAGATTAGGTGTAACTATTGAGCCGATTGGCCCTGGGTATACCCATCCGTAGGCATGTCCTCCTACTTTCTGATATACCGGGCATATGTTTAGACAAGCGCCACATCGAATACAATACAGAGCTTCTCTGAGCTTGGGGTCTGCTAGCATTTTTGATCTGCCGTTATCTACAATGATCAAGTGGAATTGCTCAGGTCCGTCCTCGTCGGTAATTCTACGAGGTCCCGTCACTACACTTACGTAGCTGGTTAGCCTCTGACCAGTAGCGGATCTTGGAAGTAATCTTAAGAATGTGGCCAAATCTTCTAGGGAAGGTATGACCTTTTCCATTCCTGTTATTCCAATATGGATTCGTGGTGCGGATGTACAGAGTCTGCCATTACCTTCATTCGTGATAATAACTAAGGATCCGGTTTCCGCTACAAGAAAGTTTGCTCCGCTAATACCAAGGTCTGCGTTAAGAAATTTATCTCTCAATATCTCCCTAGCGGTTTTGGCCATGGATTCAATGTCTTCGTTGTATGGAAGGCCTAGTTTCTCTTGGAATAATGCCGCCACTTGTCCTTTTGTTTTGTGTAAAGCTGGTGCAACAAGATGCGAGGGTGTCTCTTCAGCTAGCTGAATGATATATTCCCCTAAATCTGTCTCGTATACGTCCACCCCGAGGTTTTCTAATATATGATTGAGACCTAGTTCCTCTGAAACCATCGATTTGCTTTTGGTAGCGATTTTTATATTATTAGCTTCTACTATTTGGGATACAATTGCGTTTGCTTCGTTGTCGTCATGTGCAAAATGCACATGGCCACCTGCCTTAGTAACATTTGTATAGAGCATATCCAGATAGTAGTCTAGGTTCTCGATAGTATGCTGCTTGATTTCTCTGGCTTTTAATCTCCACTCTTCCCACTTGGATTCGCTTATTTCTTCTATGGCTTCTCTTCTGGCTCCATCGAATCCGGTCCCAACTTTTTCAAGAGCTTGTCGAAGTTGTGGGTCTTTGATTGCAGACTGAGATGCGGCAACAAACTGTTTGGTTTTTATATCAGCCACTAGTTATTTTCCTCATCCAATATTTCAGCTAAATGTTTGACATTAATCCCTGATTTATTTCTGCTTAGTGCCCCCCCTATATTCATCAAGCAACTCATATCGCATGATACAAGAGTGTCGCACGATGTGGATAGAACGTTATCAATTTTATCTGATAACATCTCTTCGGATATATGAGGGTATTTGACAGAAAATGTTCCGCCGAATCCGCAGCATACCTCGCGTTGGGGTAAATCGACAGTTTCTATTCCTTCTACCCCTTCTAATAGGGATAAAGGTTGGTCTTTCACTCCAAGTTCTCGAAGCATGTGACAACTAGTGTGGAATGTATGTTTACCATTGCCGGAAGCATTTACCTTGTTTACGCCTAGGACTTCGACCAGAAACTCAGAGAATTCGTATACTCTCTCGGAGAACTCTTGGGCTATTTTGTGAAGTGTCGGATCAGATTCGAACAGGGTTGGGTAAAATTCCCTGAACATCGCAGCGCATGACCCTGACGGAACTACTACGTATTCGCTGTCTCTGAAACTCTCTATAACTCTGGCAGCTAATTCTGTCGCTTGGGATACATAACCGGAATTGAACAGAGGTTGTCCACAACAACTCTGATCAATAGGGAATTCCACCTGGACGCCTAATTTTCGTAGAACGTTGACTACGCTGACTCCGACCTGAGGGTACAGCTGGTCTATGATGCATGTGACGTACAATGATGCTTTTATACCCTTTTGGTTAACCAACAATAATCACCTTATTACACGGTATATTGATTAGAGTATCATAAGTATAAACGTAACATAAGCTCTTCTTTATCTGGGAATGATTAGGAAGAGCTTATGTCTCAGTTGTAATCAGGACTTATATAGTGTGTTATTGGTTATAGGTTAACCCCGCGTTCTTTCAGCTTAGCGGGAGTAGAGATTTCGTAGAACTCAATGGGATATTCTTTGCTGCCATCTGTATTTGTCACTAGCAGCTCCTGCATTTTAGCATTATCCGTACGTACCGAATCCGGAACATTAGTTGGCCAATTTGGTTCAATTGTGTCTTGGATCCACTCTGCAATAACTGTGTTGGGCGTGCCGGGTAATCCCTGACCTCCGATGTATATCTGGGCTTTATTCCTTCCGTTTGATTCATAGGCTTCGCAAATTTTCGTCAGATATCCTGCAACTTCCCATGCCTTTCCAGGTTGAGTTCTGGCAACTCTTCTGATCATGTACATATTGATCCCTCCTTTGTGTGTCACATTATTATATAAACATTGCTGCTTACAGGCCAGATATTGCTGCGTGAGTATTCGCCGCAGTTCTAAAACCCTTCCTGTCATGGTACGATTATGTACAGTCATATTATGGTTAATTTAAGCTGTGGCTAATATGTGGGAAGAGTGAAGATTCTATGCAGTTTGGTATTTTTGGAAGTGCTCAGGCCAAGCGAGGCGGCCCTAGTGATGACAGTGCTGTCGGATTCAGAGAATTTGTAGATCGTAATATATCCGCAGAGAAGCTGGGATATAAAAGTAGCTTTGTAGTTGAACATCATTTCACTGGATTTGGCCAAATTTCCGCTACCCTGAACCTGTTAACGTGGATAGCAGCGCGTACCAGTACATTGCGCCTCGGAACGGCAGTCTTAGTTCTGCCTTGGCATAATCCTGTATTGTTGGCAGAACAAATAGCCACACTGGACTTGTTGTCTGGGGGCAGGGTTGATATTGGTATCGGTAAAGGTTATCGACTAAATGAGTTTGATGGGTTTGCTATGCCCATTGAAGAGTCAGATGAACGATTTCAGGAATGTCTGGATGTGATGCTTAAATCTTGGACATCAGATGAAGCATGGTCTCATGATGGCAAATATTGGAAGTTTAACGATATAGTTGTTGAACCGCCTACTCACCAAAGACCACATCCCCAGCTGTGGATGGGTGCTGGAAGTGACCGTTCAGTGAAACAAGTTGCATCATTGGGTTATAACATGCTGCTTGGTCAATTTGATTCTGTTGAACAGATAGCTAAATCTATAGATTTGTATAAAACAGAAGTCGAGTCACATGGGCGGATATATGATCCCAAGAATGTTGCTGTAGCTAGGTCTCTATATATCCTTGATTCTGAAGAAGAATATGAGAAAGCTTTGGAATCTAGAATGGCAGGGCGACGCAGAACGCAAGAATTGACGCAAAGACCGGGGTTTGAAGATACGAAAGAAGCTGCTCTTTTGGGAACAATGTATGGATCCGTTGATACTGTAAAACACAATATCAAAGAATTGTCAGATATAGGAGCGGAATATGTCTTGCTCAACAGTCCTAATGGACTCACTTCATTGGAAACCTTCGCTTCAGTGATAATGCCTGAGTTCAGCAATAATTTGACAGTTGCATCCCCTTAATAACGTTATATATAAGGTGTAATTCTAGAGAAAATAGGACCCCATTAGGGGTCCTATTTTCTCTAGAATTATGACCATTGATCATCTGGAGGCCATATATTGGAGCATCCTCTTCCTGCTCCATATACACCTATGTCTTGTCTCCATTCATCGCTCATTGATCTGAATTGCAAATAGTGTGGGGATTGAGTGTGTGCCTGAAACGCTGCCTCATCTTTATATACTTCATATACCCAAATTCTATTTGCGTTGTTAGCATCCTGAATGACATTAAATCTCAGACATCCGGGTTCGTCATTTTGTGCATGACTAGCATTCTCTTTTATACCCTCTATAAATTTATCCTTGAACCCCTCCTTTATTTCTATGGCTATATTCACTATATACATATTTTCTTTTCTCCTAGATCATGATATCGACAGTTGCAGCACTAATCATATCTGTTTTGGACTATGTGTATATAGAGTCTAAGGTTTCTATGCTGATATTTACATAATTATGATACTGCGTATGATATGTTCAATGGCTGTCGATATGAGTAGAAGAAGTTTATTCGGAATATGATCCCATTTGAAATTTATTTATCCACTATTGTCAGTGCTTGTTTATATATGGAATCATTTGGTTTTACTAACCACTGTACAAACGTTATTACTAAAGATTGGCTAAGACGTCACGTAGCCCTTAAACTGGGAATATATTCTGTGGAGTATGCGAGTGATTTTGAATTGACTAAGAACGGAAGATTTCGTTGGGAATACCGATTTGAATCAGCACTACTTACACTACTCAATACAAAGTGTATTTGGAAGGAGAAACCTGATGTTAAGGATTGGCAAGGCAACAGGTATTATTTAACTGATATAGGTAGAGGATCTGTACGGGTGTAAGTGTTGATGAAATTATTAGTGCTTGTACATTGCTAATGTGGACTACTATATAAATCTGTATTTAAGTTCCTATACGGTGAAGATATTATTAAAATACATCATTTAATATTACTAGTGATATTGCTTCTAACAGCTAGTTTGTTATTTATACCTAATCCTGAAGCCCGCAGATTTATCAAAATTAAAAATGCTTTTGAACTGGATCTTTCTGCCGTTGAATTATACAGTTCAGCTTCTGTTGATACACCAATCTTGGTCTCATTAAGATATCCATATCTTCACTCACGTTATATGCACAAATTTCTTGGGTTGACGTCCTTGCCTTGCAAAGAGGCTAGAGAAAGTTTATCCGTAATCGATGAAATTTATTTTGCGGCCGTATTGCAACATCGGGAACAACTTATTCAGCAAGCAATTGCAGCGGAGTCTTATGATGCTAATGGAGAGCTGATTGTTGATTACAAAGAGTTAGTTAAGGTTTTGACGCCATATAGAAGTGATTTTCAGGATGCGCATGTAGAGGTGTCTCGGAAATGCAAGTAAGATTGCTAGTGATTATCAGATATGTCAAAGACTTGGTTTAGATGTGAGCTATGCGCACGTCTAGCTAATGTGATTTTGCGATACGGATACTGAAGGGAGGTTGTTTGGCCGAGTTGGATAGTGCATCATTATTCGGGCCGATGTTGTATCTATCAGATTCTTATAGAACTGGTTCGTGACTATAGTTCAATTATATTTCTTCAAGAAATACTAAGGGTCTAATAACGACTCTATCATTGCCTCATCTTCTAGGCTAAATCCAGATTTAGTATTATATACAGATCGTTGCCGGTTCAAGATTGCTTTAATATCAGGATCTCCCTCCTCTATTCGCTTTGATAAGTCACTTAGTGCCTCATGCAGGCTGTCTATTCGGTCTTGTTGTTTCCGAACAGTATCTATAAGTTGGTATCTGGTAAATCTTTCTAAGTTATCTTGGTCAGGTATGTCATTTTTTTTATTCATCAGTCGAATATTATACCTACGGTTTTCATAACAACAACCCTCGCTGTCACGAAATATATCCTGTGCCAGATCAATATAAAATATTGAGTAATATGCGATTATTGGAGCTAAACCACTAGAAAGATTAACTGATCAGGCAATGTTAATCTGCGTCAGATACAAATTTTGTTTCGTGTATACTATGTAATGCGTAACTCCTTCTTGATAACGCGGGAAGGATCGTTGCGTAGGGTGGATTGGTTTTCCCAGCCGATTCACCCGCAACGTGAGGATATGCAGATGCAGAATGATTTCCGGAAATCGGCAGAGTTAGCTAAGCGAGCAACGACATCTATCAGCCCTGCTGCCGCATACAAATTGTTACGTGAGTCTCCAAATTCACTCTTAATTGAGACCAGAGATCCAACTAATGTTCCAGATGAACACCGTGTCGATGGTAGCATAATAATATCGATGGACAAATTGGTTGAATCCTCAGAAAATTCATTAAATCTTGCAGAGTTAGATTCTAGATTAGAGGACAAGGACCTACTAATCATTACGACTTGAAAATTGGGCAATAGGGCCGCCGTGAGCGCCCAGATTCTGGGAAACCTAGGATTCAAACACGTTTCGTACATAGAGGGAGGCATGGAATCCTGGAAAGATAGTGGATTGCCGACACAGTTTAACGACATATCAAGTTAATAATTAGATCATTAGTGGAAATATTTAGAAAATATCTTAGTTGTTTCGTTATTGTATTAATTTGCACATTGTTGTTTAGTGTATTTGGTGTGATAGCTACGTCAATTGGATTATCTGAAAACCTTTTGGTGTATGTGATCGTGATTGTATTTATAGCGTTCTTTGGTTGGCGAATATACACAAAATACAAGGCGAATGGGGAATGACAGCATTATTGTGAGTATAGTCGTTTTTTATAGTTTTTCCGCTAAATGAATTGGGGAATTATTTCCGCACATGTTAAATATGCTGGAGCTATTATGATTGACAGGAGCCTAAGTAGAAAATATCTGCGTAGTTTGATGATTCTGATGGCTCTAGTAGCTTCTGTCGCTACAACAGGATGCGAATCGGGAAACGTAGATGAAGTTGATGTAGGAGACAATAGTTCTAGTGCAGACTTTGTCAAGAAAGAACCTACTTTACCAGCTCCGTCTTCTATTAAATCCGATAAAGATGATGTGTTGGTTATTTCTGCAGAAGAACTCGTCAAAGGGATAACTAAGAACTCTGTGAAAAAGAACATCAAGGAATATTTCGGGAAATATGCCGAAATAACTGGGGATGTGATGTCGATTACTAAAGGTCGCGACACACCAATAATAGAGTTGGTTCTGGAAGGAAATAACGGCGACGCAGAAGTAGCGTATGTTATGTGTGTAATAACCGACTATGACCAGGCGGAAATGGATGAAATTTCAGAAGGCCAATCAGTCACTATAACAGGGAAAATTACCGCTATGGCAGAAGTACCTGGCGAAGGCATGGTCTCATTTTTTACAGAAAGAAACTTTCAAGCTCAAATTGTGAAGTCTTGTAATATAAAATAAAATCCTTTTGGTGATTCTCATTTCGGGGTATACAGATCTACTACGAGTTGCCTAACCACGGTTTCTCAGCCCAATTGCCGGTGTCTTCTTCGTTCTCGTCCCAGATTTCCAGGAGTTTTTGTAATCGTTCTTCCTCTTCGTAAATTTGAATGATCTGGTGATCGGTCGGAGGTCTGTATTCTTCTGGGACTAGTCCAGTATCTTCATCGTTGTCTAGCATTTCCTGTGTGACTCCAATCATTCTTTTTTCAAGTTGATCGAATAGGCTCAGCATTGATGTCATACGTTCAAGTCTTTGGTCAATTTCTACTAGTTTTAATTCGAGTTCTTCTAGTATGCCGCTGACTTTCGATATAGTTGCATAATAATGCGCAGGCATATCTGGCGAATCTACGAGTTCTGCTGGAGGATCACTTGGTGAACGTAATGTAGAAGTTTCGGCGTCATTTATTTTTTTAGGTGGTTCGTTTTGAAGATCTGTCTGATTGATACTATTTGAATTGCTTCTGTAAGCGTATATGTAATCCATGACCATCCCCTGCAGGTGCTTAATAATAATAGCATCTGGTTCATAGTTATAAATTACATGTTCAAGTACGTCTTTTGTAATGAGTATAGCGTCGTCTCGAGTAAGTGATCCGTACCTCCGAATTTGACTGTGCTCTCGAACAGACCGACGGGCTAACACTTCACATAAATGGAGTGTAGGGTCTCCAGAGTTTGAAAATGTTGAGGTCCTAGCTTGTCTCGCGGTCTTCCAATCTGACCAGTTGTCGTCATTTGCCCACCTTCTAAGGGTTGCCTCAGATAATTTGAGAGAGTACCTGTCTCTAATCGTTTGCCTCACTTCTTGAGGCCGATTTCCTGATTCCCATAACCTTCTTGCATAACTTCGTATTTCCAATGAATAGGCGGGCATTACCTTCTCCTATGAGCGGTTACTAATCGGAATTGGGACTTAACAAGCTTGTTTGTAGCTGTAGTCTATACTTCATGGCCCTATGTAACAATACATCAATTATCCTTTGGATTGATGGACTATTGATGATCTTTGTAGATTTGTGATATCAAGTACCAATGACATCTGTCAGGATATTCCGCGATAAATTCACATCTGGCTTAATCGGGGTTTGCATCCGATAACCGCCCTGTTAGAATGCGAAATCATCCTAGGTTGCGCCCTGAATTGCAGTATGGAGGAATTGAAATGCCTGATAAAGAACTAGGAGACGTGGGATCTTACATAATGCTTGAAAATGATCATGTGAGGGTTTGGCAAAATGATCTAGAACCAGGTGAGTCTAGTGACTGGCACGTTCACACGACTAATTATCTATTCATAGCCACGGTACATGGTGATTTGAAAGTAGAATTCAGTGACAGTTCGTCTCATGCTATAGAATTAGAGGTAGGCCAGGTTACTATGGGGGAGAAGGATTCTGTCCACCAACTGACTAATGTCGGCGATACCCGTTACACGAGTGTGATAATCGAGTTAAAGAACGAATAATACTAGAACCACAACCATTATTACTATTATGATTTGATAACTATTAGGTTTACTAACATTAGAGATATCTTACACAGGTTTCTAGGATATCAATTTACAGATGGCTAACCCTGCTACTGCTCCTATTAGCATCGTGACTATATATAGAGATATCCTCATTATTGGGCCTCTTGGCCAATAAAAAAGATAATTAGTGAGACCATTATCAGTCCAGCTATTAGATATTTGCTTAATTTACTTCTCATATATAACCATTTGGGTCAGCGAGGCGATATTGTGACAGGATAGTCTGTTTCGACCTATCAAGCAATGCTTGCTGTTATTTTACTAGGAATCTTAATACAATTTCCTAGGATATTTTTCCGTATGATTAATCTCTTGGTTGTGGTACTAGCGGTGTAGCATTAATGTTCGAATTCTGGACCATAATGGCGTCTGCATTTTAAATCTCTCACGCTATACTCGCTGGTATGACGATGAGAATTAGGAGAAGATAAACAATATGAAAAAGGGGTATATAATCAGGGACATCACGTCGGGCGACTACTACGCTGACCCGACTAACTGTGGGACTAGTGCTATAGCTAGTCTTTTTCCTGGTTTCAAACATCAAGATATCCGAACTTCCGGAGCTGTAATTCGCCTGCGTCACGGGGGTTCTGGTCCACCTTTATTGCTGCTACATGGTAATCCAGAGAACCATGTGAGTTGGCATAAGGTTGCCAGACGACTATCTGAGAATTATCACGTGGTTATACCTGATCTCCGTGGATACGGAGATAGCTCACTTCCAGAACCTGGTGATAATCATATTAATTATTCCTTCCGTGAAATGGCATTAGATATGATTGAAGTGATGGCTACTCTCGGTTATGAAGAGTTCTATGTTGCTGGCCATGATAGAGGTGGGCGTACTGTTCATCGCATGTGTATAGATCATCCTGAGCGAATACTCAAGGTTTGTTTAATGGATGTATTGCCAAATCATTTTGTATGGAATAATACTTCAAAAGACTGGGTCATACGCACATGGCATTGGGGATTCATGGCGCAGCCTGCGCCCCTGCCGGAAAGAATGATCAGTGCGGTTTCAGCGGAGTTCTTCCTGACGAGTCGTATGGTTATACGTGGAGGCACGGGGCTTGGATTTCTGACAGAGGATGCACTAAACGAGTATATCCGGTGCTATACCCTCAAAACGATTACTGGTTCATGTAATGACTACAGGGCAACAGCCACTTGTGACTTGGAAATGGATACAGCAGACAAGGATAAGAAGGTGACGCAGCCGTTACTACTTGTGTGGGGAGCGAGAGGTCAGTCTGAAGAGCGTTCCGAGGCATTTGTTAATGTGTGGCGTGATTATGCAGATAACATAGTAGAGACTGATCCCTTACAATGTGGACACTATATCCAGGAAGAGGTCCCAGACCAAATCTACGATCATTTCACTAAATTCTTTCGGGTAGATTGAAATGCCTAGAGAGTAATCTTAAGTCTAAAAGCTAGCTCATCATCTGTTACCCTGAACATCATCAACCCTTCAAGCAGATGATGAGCTAGTATCGGAGGGATGGCAGAGGAATGTCGACCCTCCGATACTAGGATATTAAATCCCATTAATAGCTAGTCCACAGAATATATTCGTCATTTTCGTATGCTCAGCATGATGCTGGATGAATCTGACGTATATATTTAGACAAACATCGTTTTAAACAAAAAGAAAATAGACTATTGCGATGATAATCAGACCGCATATCATGACAAAGCTAATCCTGAAAGTTGTCCTGCTTAGCTCTGGCAATCGTCTGATTTTTTTGTCTAGACTTGTTATTACTATTGCAGGGACAGTTATAGGCATCAATATCTCCGTAACAAGATATCTCAAAATACGTGCGACTTTGCCTGCAAATATCATGTTTACTCCCTTTTGACAACATTTCTTCAAGCCTAAGGTAACTTCAAGTGTTCTATCGGATGAGGAGTCGTTTAGGTCAATTTAGCTGCTCTTAGTATGGAACAAATGTAAATTTTACCTTAATAACTAGTGGTATCAAATGACCTATAGTTACACTTTAGACATAAAACGTATTTGATGCAGGTGAATAAACCTGTAGTGAGGAGGATTCATGACACGATTTATTGGCGAGCACAATCGAAAATGGAAGATTTCAATGATGATTTTGATCGCTGCATCGTTGGTGTTATTTGTAGGAGGATTCACTGAGATAGAACACCTACCATCTCTTCGGAGTTTCAGTGCGGCAGCCGTTCTTGCAATACTGGCTAGGATTGTACAAGCCCATTACCACAATCGAGAGTTGCTGGGAAACCCTGAAATTGACCTTGGGTAAAGATATTATTGAAATGCATCCGACCTGTCAGGCTTTTCTGAGAAATGGTATAAGAAAAATCAAACATGCAACTAAGAAAAATACAGAACCAAACATTGACCAAAATGAACCGACGCTTGCAATAATAAATCCTATCGCTGAAACGATAAAAAGTATCCATCCAATAAAATTGATTTTGTTGTTGCTCATTAGCTGATGCCTTTCTATTCTTAACCACGTGATCTGAAGTTGCTATATACGCTTGATGCTAGTTGTTAACCCTTGCTGTTAATACATAAAATACCCCTTTTACCAATAGAAGATTGTACCACTGGTTCAGTTTTCGGAGTCTGCGTCATCATCTCCGTATATGCTCTTTCTCCAGCATGTCCGACACCCCCATTTCGGTGATGGGAAGTCGGGAAGGCATCCAGCTATAAAGAAATCGTCGGCGCCACCATCTTCCGGAGGTGGCCCAGCTGGCATCCCGTATAGGTAAGGGATCATAATACTTTTGCAATCGGGGCATGTTGGTTTTGTTCTATTAGTCATATCCACGTCCCCCTTCACTTCTTGATTTCTTCTGCTTTATACTAGTCATTAGATAATCTCTCCTTTAAATAGGGGTATGTTCCACAATGTACGAGGTTGTCTAGCTGGCTAGGTGCAACACACACCTAGTCAGCACTTCTTATGGGTATCCGCTATGGTAAACCGTCGTTGTGTGGCCATTTATAGGGGTTCCATTTTTCTTCGTCTAGATCCTCCTTGTTTTTAGTAAGCTTCTGAAGTTCTTCCAATATAGCCCGGCTAATCGACATTTGCTCTTTGCTAAGTGCAATTTGTTCGCCCAGTAGATCTTTAATATCCGTATCATCAATATTTGTTTCTTCCCAATCCATCTCTTGCCAGTGTTCATCTGGGTCTTCAGAGATTTCCATTCTCATTGCATCAAATTCGAGTCTGTGCTGTGCTAATTCGTCCATCCCCGCCCGTATTTGGGTATCTTCTGCCATAGCAATATAATCCCTGATTTCTATAAGCAATTCGCTCAACTCTCTGTCAAGGTCATCATCTTGCATATTGTCGTAGTCGAGATTAGGACTTAGGGATTCCCACGGCTTGGAAGCAAGGAAGGTGTCCAGTTCTTTGAAATCCTTTTTCCCCTCAGCCATATCTGCTAAATAATTTGATGCAAAGCGCCATGCGTATAACGGAGGAAGGCTGGGAGCGATTCCTTGAATCCAGGTAACCCAATTTACCTCTTCTTGAGTGAATGATCGTTTCTTGCCCTTGGTGTCTTCTATTACGGTTCTTAAAACTTCCATAATTTTGGCCGATTCTTCACCAGTGGCGCTCAATCTGTCCCAGAAGGTCTGGTTGTCTCTAAGCGTTTTTATTCGGTTTTGTACTGCCCTGATATGCAGGGAATGGTCTCCAAACAACGTAGGTAAAAACTTTGTGATCTCATTACCGTTCCAGCCTTCTCTGGCGAGCCTATGTATTAGCCTAGTTTGCTTGGCATTGGTAGGTTTTCCTCGGTTATCTTTTGCGTCTGTCATATATGCGTATAAGTTCTTTATACTGTTTATTTATAATGCGTAATAATAGTTAGTATAATGCGTATTATTGTAATCCTCAAGTAGTAATAACAGTATATAAGTTTACATAACGGTTCGTGTCGTGATTAAGCATACCCCCGACGTTCCCAGTATATTGAGACCTGGGTTTTAATTACTCTCAAGTTTGGTATTATTAGAAATATAAAATCAGAGGAGTAGAACATGCCAGGAATATCCAAAACAGTAATTAGTTTGCAACCAGGCAAAATGGACGAGGTAACTAAGTTAATAGATTCTACGTCGAGCCAAGTGCTCGCATTAGAGGGTGTGATTGGATTTGCGGTTGCTGTTACGGGCGAAGATGAGATAACGGTCATAGGTGTTTATCAGAGTAGCCAAAATATGAATGATGCAAATGAGTCTATTCGGGAGATAATGTCAGGGTTGGTTCCGTTTGCCGCTGGACCTCCAGACAGAGGGCTATATTCGGGGGCATGGTTCTCAAACTAAGGAAGTCGAGAACACAAGCATCAAAAATATACCGCCGTAATGTGCCCAAAATAAAGGCGTTTTAACCCATAAAAAGGCTCTGATCTCAACAATCAGAGCCTTTTTTTCGTGGTTGTTTTGGGTAAATTAGGAAATTGTCGGGAGTGCTAGGGAGTAGCTCCACTACCCCACGTTACTTGAGGCACAACAGTGCTGAAGAAACTTTATCGGGGTCCTCCTCTCGGATACAGTGTTGTCCATTGGCAGATTTGGGAATAAAAGTGAGACTGGTTACCGTTACTAGTGAAACTTCAGACACAATTTTAATCGTTGGCATCCTCTTCAACCCTGTTATAGCAGGTACGGCATGCCCATTTAGGTGATACGCCCCGTTCGCCCTTATTAGGTCCATACTGGATTTTGAAATCTATAAGGCAGCCAGCAATGAAGTAATCATCAGGTCCTCCATCTTCTGGCGGTGGCCCGACATATCCATAGACATAAGGGATCATAAGATCTTTGCAGTCTGGGCAGGTCGGGCGTTCTGTTTCTGGGCACATATTACGTACTCCCTAATAGCTGGATTATATTACCATCTAATTAAAAGTGGCACCCCATTATCCTTGGAGAAGTCTGTTGAATGGTCATTGGGCTTCTTCTTGGGGAATCCCGAACGCAGGCTAGAGTGATGTAACGTCATTGAAGAAATCTCTAGTATGGATGACGATTAGTAAAAAGGTGGCGACCCGATACTGGTATACCGGGTCGCCTTCTCAGCACAACAACCAACCGACAATAAAGCCAGTAAGGACAGGCGTTATGCATTGACTATCTTAACAAAAAAACTCCGAATAATTAACTTTAAAGTCAAAGCCTTGCTCATCGTCTAAATCACTCACGCTCTATCTTTCCCTTTGTGCGGTTAGCAGTTTGAGGGTCGGCAGTATACTGGGATGCTTGTCTGCCGCCACTTTTATATGAATTCAATCATGTACTCATCGCTCTTAAAATTGCCCTTGAAAGCCCATCTCGCACGGGTATACTTCCATTTAGGATAAAACATACCAAATCAATAATTATTTAGGAGTTCCCTCATGAGGTTTTTCGTTAAAGTAAGTATCGATACAGCTACAACCAATGAAGCGATTAAAAATAACAAGCTAGGTGAAACCCTAAATCAAATTATGGGTGATCTACAACCGGAGGCCGCTTACTTTATTTCTGAAGATGGTGGTCGCACCGCTTTGCTGTTCGTAAACATGGAAAGTAATGCAGACCTGGTAAACGTGTGCGAGCCATGGTGGCTGGCATTTAATGCAAAAGTAGAAATAACTCCCGCCATGAACGGCGAAGATCTAGAAAAAGCGGGGCCTGCCTTTGGAGCGATTGTCGAGAAATACGGTTAAACAAGTTTTTAAGCACGAACCCACCTACCCCTCTTTCCCATCGGGCGGTGAGCAAGTTAAGGGTCGGCAGTAAGCTGGGAGGATTGTCGGCCCTTCGCTTTAAGAACCGATCTGGGTATTAAGAATCATCGCTACGATAATTGCTATTGTTATAGCGACTGCCACAGTGACACCTGCTATCATTTTTTCAGGTACCCTTCTTAAAGCCCAAACAAAGAACCAACCGATAATAATTCCGGTTATCACTAAGCCGATTAAAAGTGTAAGAATCACCAGTACAATCTCTAAACCACTCATATTAGATAACCCCTACCGATCTACTTGCAGTGTTTGTCTATGTCCTCGTTGATTGATTCTCTAATGCCTTCTTCTTCCCTTATAGCGTCGCCCATAGGGTCGTTGAAGTGCTGGTTTTCCTTTGAGACCTGTTCAATTTTGTATTGTGACATACGTTTCTCTGAACTAGCTCTGCGCTCTAGAGCATCTTCACACAACATGATTATCTTCTGCTGTTGGATTAACTCTTTTTGCTTTTGATGTAGTCCTTCTTCGGAAGACCCACAAGCAACAGATGCCATAACTATGGCCGTAAGAATTAGTAATGTTAGTGCTTTAAGCATTTGCCGATATATTACAACGATTGCGAATTTACTGCGAGAGTTTTCATATCTAGTGTGGGTGGGTCTACTAGTTACATCTTCCCCTTCTTGATGAGTACCCAGCGAACAACAAAATACATAATCATTAATGCTACCCCTATGGCGATTACAACTTCCATAGATTCCTCCTTTTGCTTTTTGTGTCTCAGACACTTTTGGTCAAAATGCACCATTTTAGACCCATAAAAATAGCCCCTAATCTTAATG
>VFFT01000065.1 GCA_009392775.1 SAR202 cluster bacterium
CAGAAGACAGCGCAGATAAAATAACGGCAGTTTATTAACTGCCGTTATTTATTAATAAGTGTAGTCTCCACAGGTGATCTAAACGGTCGAGCCGGTGGCGTAGACAACAGAATCAAAACGGTGCCAACCAAATACAAGCCAGCCATGCTCACATACAACATATCGTAGCTACCTGTAACATCTCTAATCACAGCCCCTAGCCCAGGGCCTAGTCCCAAAGCCATTGTCTGCATAGGCCCAAACGCCCCTAATATGGATCCATAAGAATCCCTACCATAATATTGAGCTATCATCATATGCTCCAGGGACCCTACAGAACCTGAAGACAGGCCCCAAATTACCGCGAACAAATAGGCCGAAGACAAACTATCTACTGTGATTAGAAAAACATCCATGATAGCAGCGACTGCAGTAGCAACTATTAGACATTTTCTAGGTGTAATACGATCAGCTAGCACTCCCCAAATTACATTTCCAAGTGCCAACACAGTCCCCAAACTAAGCACAGCTGCCGCCTGCGTTTGAGATATACCAGATTCCAACAAATACGGCTTCAATCCGAACCCAACACTGGATGACGCGACAGTACCTATAGCGGATGTTATCACTATGCACCATAGAGCTCTAGTCTTGAACGCCTCTTTGACGGTCCAGCTGAATTCTGGTTCCAACAAACTAGACCTATTACCAATTGACGAGGTCTCTGAACCTGTAGTTTGAGCAACTGCATCAGCTCCGTCTGGTAGTAGCCCTATGTCCTCCGGCCGTCTCCGAAGAAGCCACATTAATGGCAGTACTAGCGTCACACAAAGTATTCCTAAGTACCTATAAGCTACTCGCCAACCACTATAACTAGCGACTAACGAAAATAGCATTATATTTATAGCCCCAGAGACAGGACGTATTGTAGAACTTATGGCTAATACTATATTTCTACGGCGACGAAAGAAATTTACTGCCACAGTACGTGGAACCACTCCAATCAACACAGGATTACTGATGGCCCGTCCCATGATATATGCGACATAATACTGAGTAACCGAATCTATCCCTGACAGCAAAAAGAAAGCGATACCGGCAATTAACAACCCTATAGGCATCAATCCTCGTGGACCGTATCGATCGGCAAGATTGCCAACTATAGGAGTTATAAGACCGCTAGCCCATGTCCCAGCAGTAGCGGCAAAGGCCAAAGTGCTTCTGGACCAACCCATATCTTCGATGATGAAATCCTGAACCCCACCGAGGACAACTTGCGAGGAACCAGTAGCAGCAAACGTAGCGCACCCTGCTAACCCTAGAACAAACCAACCGTAATAAAAGGGGATAGGGGGATACCATTCCAAAATTCTGAGGAATTTTCTATAAACCATAAACATTAGATAATTATGCCGAGCAAGAATACCACCTTGTTCTCAACAATAGAAGACCAAAAATATACCGCTCATAATCACCAGAAGTTAACTCTTGTATAACGCACAAGACCGATCCCATACGACCAAGAACATCATTATTTTTACTCACAACTGCTATCTCATCGCGTTGACAGTGGTATAGGCCAATGTTACATTGTATTTAGATCGGCAACTGCCAAACGACGTTATACATAGATACCCCGGGAGGATACAAATTGCCCCGTTACGACTACAAATGCACCAGCTGTTCTCATGAATTTGAGCTGGTCCAGAGCTTTAAAGAAGCTGGTTCGGGGACCTGCCCAGAATGTTCAAAGCCTGCGCAGAGGGTGTTTCATGCTGTCCCAGTGATATACAAGGGCTCCGGATTTTACACCACAGACTATGGAAGGCCTAAGGCACCTGTGGAAAGCTCTAAGGAGACCAAAGCAGCTTCAGACGACAAAAGCACTAGTGCCTCGGAAAAGACACCGTCTACGGAGTCTAGTGACTCAGTGACAAGCGATACCGGATCGAAGTCAACCACGTCGTCCACAACCTAATATTGGCTTCAAGAAATAGCTTCCTACTAGAATGCGTGCTTTAATACAGCGTGTCTCATCAGCCGACGTGCGAAACTCTGAAGAGCTTATCTCTTCGATCAGTGTTGGGCTCCTGATTTTCCTTGGCGTTTCTCAGAATGATAATGAACGTGATGCTAAGTATTTAGCAGATAAAATACTTAGTCTACGCATATTTCCAGACACCGAAAACAAATTTAATTACTCCGCCATAGACATAGGTGCTGAATTGCTTGTCGTAAGCCAATTTACTCTATACGCTAATACCCGCAGAGGTAGACGACCCGATTTTATAAGCGCCGCTAAACCTGAAATTGCTGAAGTACTATATAGCCATTTCATTTCATTACTTGAAACGTCAGGACTAAATATTGTAAGCGGAGAGTTTCAAACAGATATGCGTGTGTCCCTTGTTAACACTGGACCAGTGACAATAATGATTGATAGTGAAGATTTGAAATCATCTCGGAGATAATTATCTATGCCATCCATTCCCTACAAATAGACCTCTGAGGTACGCAATCTGTCCTCCATGTGCGATAGCATCCCACGTGACTTGTCCGAGAGCATCAGCTACCAATCTGGGAGTCTCCACTGGCAGAATAACACGACTTTCAGACAAATCCTCGTCCGTTAAGTCCTGAACTGACGAGTTAAATACCGCTTTCACTTCCTCATAATAACCTAACTGAATATGCCTTGCTGGAGGCTCCCATGAAGATACGTCTTGCTCAGTCCAGCCTACACCTCTATCCTCCAGGTTATCGGGGATATTGAATTGCGCGACCCACCCATTCTTGTCCCAAACTTGCTCACGGGACATGAGGCGTGTATTGATAAAAGTATCCAAAACACGACTCATGTGCCATAAAATCCATGCTACGGAATTACAGTGATCCTGAGGACGACGTGTTAATAGATCATAGTCTAGGTCTGAAAGAGCACTATCGACCATATCCCAGTTACGTTTATGAGCCGCCAATATCGCTTCAGTAGGCAACATGATCACACCTGCATTTCAATTTAGTCATTGGGGATTTCAGGTTTGACTCCCTCCGGAAGGTCTACTTCAAATGCAGTTAATACCTGACCTACCAAAAGATAATGGCCTATCAAAGCAGTTAGTTCTAAAGTCTTTCTAATACCAAACTTATCTTTTACTGCGTCAAATGTCTCATCGGTAATCTTGTGGTTTTGCAATAATTCTTTGGTATAGGTCACTAACAATGCGGCATCACCAGATAGACCTGTAGGTGCTGTCCCATTGGCTATTGCAGAAATAGTTTCTTCCGGGACACCAGCTTCCCGAGCAAGTCTAGCATGAGCGGCAAATTCGTATTGATTTCTAATCTCTCTAGCTGTAGTAATAATCACAGTCTCTTTGAGAGACTCTGGCACATCTAGATCAAATCTGACAAATGTCCCAGTGTGAGCTACCCTAGATGCTAAATCAGGACTATGTAAAAGAACTCCGTATGGACCTCTTACGCTTCCTCTGCTACCGGCTATAGCGTCGTAATACTGTTGATCTTCCGTACTTAATGCTTCCCTAGCTATATTTCCTAGTCTGGCCATAATATCTCTCCTTAAAATTTATAGACAATCAAAATCTTTTTATTCACTAATGAACTAAGGCAGAATCCTATACTACACATCTGCCTCACTAAGTTCTAATATTCCAGATCCAAGCTGATATCCAAAGCACTCGATGAATGAGTAAGACTCCCTATAGAAATAAGATCCACACCAGTTTCTGCTACTGATTTAACACTATCCAGAGTTATACCTCCAGAAGCTTCAATAATCGCTCGGCCATCGACCAGAGCCATTGCCTGCCTCATTGTCTCCACAGACATATTATCTAGCATAATAATATGTGCACCAGCATCAAGAGCCTCTTTGAGCTGGTCCAATGATTCTACTTCCACCTCTATTTTTATAGTATGCGATGCTTTCTCAAGCGCTAGACGAACCACATCACCCAATCCCATCTTTTGAGAACTCAGAGCCTCTATATGATTATCTTTGATTAGAATCCCATCTGCTAAATTAAACCTATGATTGTATCCACCACCCATACGAACAGAATATTTGTCCAGGTATCTATGACCAGGCAAAGTTTTCCTCGTATCAACAATCCGGGCCTTAGAGCCTTCGATCTCTCGAACATATTTATTAGTATCGCTAGCTATGCCGCTCATACGCTGCATAAAATTTAAGGCAATTCTTTCTCCACGTAATATACTCCCAGCCGAACCAGATACCTTTCCCAAATCGTCTCCAGGCACGACGCTAGAACCATCTGATACCAGGACCTCACACGACAGTGTAGAATCTACCCGTTTGAACACTTCCATCGCCACATCTATACCAGCAGATATACCGGCAGATTTTGAGCGCAGCATGCCTATGGCAGAAACATCATGGGGTACTAAATTATATGTGGTAGGATCGTTGAAAGTCTGGTCTTCTGATAATGCCATATCAATCAACGTATATATCTCAGGCGGCAATTGTTGCATATTTTGCGCTCCTAAATAATTAGCATTATTCCCACAGAAAGGCTTCAATTATACGAAATGTTCCTTCTATATTATTGTAGAAAGCAAAAAAGTAAAGGTCGACCGGTTATTACTAACTCCAGCCGACCTTTATTAGATCATCAGTCATTTTCTACGAACGATTATTTCAGCGCCAACATCCTCTCCAGAGCAACCATAGACTCGCTTCTTACCTCTTCGGTGACGCTGATCTCATTTATCACTTCACCTTCAACTAACCCTTCCAAAACCCACAGCAAATACGCTGGATGAATCCTGTACATCGTGGAACATGGACAGCTAACTGGGTCCAAACAAACTATTGTCTTATCAGGGTTATTTAGTGCTAACCTATTCACCAAGCTTATTTCTGTCCCCACGGCCCAGGCACTCCCTGAAGGCGAATCATTTATCAAAGCTCTTATAGTCTCTGTAGAGCCATTAATATCCGCGGCGTCAACTGTTTCCATTGGGCATTCAGGGTGTACTAATACTTTTACGCCAGGAATTCTTTCCCTAGCAGACTCGATTTGCTTAACAGTAAACCGAGTGTGTACCGAACAGTGACCCTGCCATAAGATCATTTTTGCACTTCGCAATTGATCTTCTGTGTTTCCACCAAGGCTCTTAAAGGGATTCCACACAACCATCTGGTCCAGAGAGATCCCTAATTTAAGTGCAGTATTCCTGCCTAAATGCTGGTCTGGAAGAAATAATACTCGATCATTTTGCTCAAAAGCCCATTCCAAAACTCTCGTTGCATTGGACGAGGTACAAACGGCACCTCCATTTCTACCACAAAGCGCTTTGATACCGGCTATAGAATTCATATATGTTACCGGAGTAACTCCGCCATACCCATCCAATACTTGGGTCAAATCATCCCAGGCGTCGTCAACATCCTCCATTGGTGCCATATCAGCCATGGAGCATCCCGCTGTTATATTGGGCAGTATGACTTTCTGATGCTCGCCGCTTAATATGCTTGCAGTTTCAGCCATGAAATGGACGCCGCAAAACACTATAAATTCCGCATCTGGGCGTGAAGCAGCTTCCTGTGATAGGAGAAAGGAATCACCCTGAAAATCGGCGTATTTTATTATTTCTTCACGTTGGTAATGATGGCCTAAGATAGTTACCCGAGCTCCTAGTTTCCTGCGAGCTTCAGCTATTTTTGCATCTAACTGTTCGGCACTGTAGTGCAAATATTCAGTTGGTATTTTTTGCCAACGAACATTAATTGCTATCTCTTCAGCCAAGGATTTTGAAGGAAGTTCATCCTCAGGCTTACAGAATGCTGCATGTTCTATTTCAGTTATCGGGACGAATGGTCTTTTTTGCCTAGTTGTCATCGGCCTCGTACTGTTTTCTATTATTTTATGGGGATATTATACAACAATTGGCGTTGCTTGAAGAGACCACGCGGTAGACGATTCTACAGTTACGCTCACTACATCACCAATTTTAACGTTATCATGGTCAAAAAAGACTATTTTGTCCGTCCTAGTTCTAGATTGCCACCTGCCATTTTTTTGGCCTTCAACTAAAACTTCTAGTTCATTCCCGACCAGTTCACTGTTGATATAGCGCAATATATCTTCTTGTACTGAATCAACTTCCTTCAATCTACGTGATTTTTCATCTTGTGGCACATCGTCTACCATAGTGCGATCTGCTATAGTGCCAGGACGAGTCGAATACGCGGCGCAGTGAACTTTATCGAACTTAAGTTCCCTGATAAGGTCAAGAGAGTTTTCGTATTGCTCAGACGTCTCACCGGGGAATCCTACGATCAAGTCAGTGCTTATAGAGACGTTCGGTATAGAAGCTCTGATTTTATATACAAGTTCTTTATATTCACCTCGGGAGTACGGTCTCCTCATAAGCGTCAAAATTTCATCGTCGCCAGATTGAACCGGCAGGTTAATGTGTTCACAAACTTTCGGTAGATTTTGAACTGAGTCTATAATGCGTTGACTCATAAAGCTGGGGTGTGAGGTCAAAAACCTGATTCTTTCCAGATCTGAGATTTCATTCAATCGAAAGAACAAATCAGACAAATCTGGTTCACCAGGAAGATCTAAACCATATGCATCTACCGTTTGCCCCAGTACAGTAACCTCTTTTACTCCACGCTGAACTAATAGCTCTACTTCATGGGCAATATCGTCAATTGGCCTGCTAACCTGTCGGCCTCTGCGATATGGGATTATGCAAAAAGTACACATTAGATCACAGCCGTGAATTATTGGCACGTAAGTGCTTATATTGGGTTCAGATGGGGCAAGTGAACCAACACAACCTTCCCAGTCCAACCCTTGGGATTCACCGACAAGATCTAGCAGTGGGGAATACTCCTGCGGTCGCATAAACAGGTCAACATATGGGAATCTTTTCTTCAACTCGTCAGTTTGCGCACCAACCATACATCCCATAAGCGCTACGATTTGACCAGGGTTTTTCTTTTTAACCGATCCAGCTATATTTAAGTTGCCTATAACCCTGTCCTCAGCACTTTGCCTGACGACACAAGAATTCAGAACTACAATATCGGCATCTTGATTGTTATCTACTGACTTTAATCCGAGTTGATCTAGAGCAGATCCCAATCTCTCAGAATCAGCTTTATTCATTTGGCACCCAACTGTCCAAATCCGATATGTATCCATGTACTTACTATTCCAATGGCGGAGGGGGCGGGATTCGAACCCGCGATCCCAATTTCTCAGGATAAGCGCTTAGCAGGCGCCCGCACTAGGCCACTATGCGACCCCTCCAATAATTAACCGTGAATATATCAAATTGGTAAGTCTGCTACAACCGCCTATTATAGTACATTTAATTATTTCTGGTATGCTGAGACACCACTCGGCGGCGCTATACCAGTTTACGAATAATTCCTCTACGCATACTAATTTCGTAATAAATACTTAACATTGGGCTAACTCCCAACGAGATCCGGACCATATATTGTTTCAGTTGACACACATGAGCCATTTTAATATCATAATTTTGTTGAACAACAGTTAACTCATGGAGAAAGTTATTAATGGACGAACTAGATCACAAGATTATCGCACTACTCCAGATGGACGGTCGTGCTTCCAATGCGAAAATCGCCAGGGAGGTCGGGGTAAGTGAAGGCACTGTAAGAAGACGCCTGCGCCGGTTAACCAAAGATGACGTTGTACACATTGTAGCAGTGCCTAATCTAGAAAAACTTGGCTACGCCACTACAGCACTTGTTGGATTGCAAACTGGTCCAGGTATGTCCGACACAGTTGCAGAATCCCTTGCCAGCCTACCTGAATCACATTATGTAGCAGTCACTACCGGTTCTTACGACGTATTCGTATGGGCGGGCCTAGAATCTGCAGAAAGTCTCGGAAATTTTCTAAGAACGAAAGTAGGCGTCATTGAGGGAGTCCAACGCACGGAAACATTTGTAAACCTATCCCTAAAGAAGCGCACGGCAGGCCTAGTGTTGTGATGCCCGACAGCCTGATCTGTTCGTAAGGTAATCTGATCATACGATCAAACTCATAGCGGGTCTCTACATTGCGCTGACACGGTAAGATACTTTCGCTTTAAATACTGGCACACCCTGATTGCAAACACACGGCTCTATGTTATACTTTTACTAACGAAATTATTCGAGATCATTTGTGCGAAAGCAATATTTGAGTGAAGTTCGAATGTTTCGCACCATAGTTGGGAGGCTTGGTTTAGAATGACTTATATCATCACAGAGCCCTGCGTAGGGTTAAAAGACGCAGCATGCGTGGATGTATGCCCAGTAGACTGCATATACA
>VFFT01000066.1 GCA_009392775.1 SAR202 cluster bacterium
CACTTACCCTGGCTAGTCTGCCTGAATGGGGAGATCGTGGACAGTGGAAAGCCTAAAGATGTCATCACCACAGAGACACTAAGTAAAACCTACGGCGCAGACATGCCCGTTATCCAACATGACGGGATGCCAATCGTAGTAGAAACTCCCCGTCCACTAGATTCTCAAGATAGCGCAAATTCATCTGGGTCACACGAACGTACTCATGCTTGAACCATTCCAATATGAATTCTTTGTAAGAGGCTTCATTTGTGCCGCATTAGTCGGGGGCCTGTGCGGTCTAATAGGTGTATACATAGTCTTAAGGCGAATGGCCTACATCGGTCACGGCCTATCACACGCCGTTTTCGGCGGGGCCGTTGTAAGTTACGTTATGTCAATCAATTTCTTTCTGGGCGCAAGTATATGGGGATTCCTTTCTGCATTGCTAATAACGTTCACAACACGGAAGAACAAGATAGGCACCGACGCCGCTATTGGAATAATAACCACAGCCAGCTTCGCTCTTGGCGTCGCGATAATCAGTCGCTTTAAAAGCTTTACACGCAGTTTCGACGCAGCTTTATTCGGCAATATACTCGGAGTCACTGAGACAGACCTTCTGGCTATAATAATAGTCGTCATATTCGTCGGGACAGTAGTATTTTTTGGATACAAGTTGTTTCTATTCGCCACCTTCGATCCAGAGGTAGCCCAATCCTATGGTGTCCCAACCGCGTGGATGGATACTATGTTCTCACTAATCCTTGCTGCTACCATTGTAGTCTCAATACAAGTCTTAGGTGTGACACTTATCTCGGCAGCAATCGTTATCCCACCAATAGTTGCACGCCTATTAGTCGATAATTTCAAACTGATGATCATTTTATCTACGCTGCTAGGCTCTTTCTGTGGTATCGGCGGTATTTACGCAAGCTACTACATTGATGTGTCATCAGGCGCGAGCGTCGTACTATTCTCTGCGCTCATTTTCATCCTCGTTCTCGGATACACTGGCGTTGCCGGGCGTCTTAAAGTTCGTCGCACTGTCACATCCCACGAACAAAGACGAATTCCCCAAGATTCCGGAACATTTGACTGAATATCCCTATTCCCACTCCAAATTCGTTCCGTAATCACTCGATATTATTGCCAAGTAAGAGTATTATTACCCGAAACTGTAGGACTTATTGGAGGCCCATATGGCACATCACCATCAGGGTCCCCCAGTAGATACTGAGGGCAAGACTGGTTTCAGAAAAGGTGGCGCCTTCCTTATCGGGGGACTGACTAGCGGACATGGAGTATTCCATTGGTTTACCCGGAGTTTCGAAGTAATGATGCCCGAGGTAAGGGATGCTTTCAACCTCACAGGAGTAGGTGTCGGTGGTATCGCTACTACTAGAGAGCTAGCTTCAGGGATAATATCATTACCCGGAGGGATAGTAACTGACATGCTGCGGAAATACTGGGGCTGGGTCCTCGCCGCTTGCATGGCTTTATTCGGTATTGGTTGGCTGGTCATTGGCTTATCACCAATATACCCACTGCTGCTAGTCGGAATGGCTCTGGTAGCTATAGCTGCATCTATATGGCATCTGCCGGCAATGTCGGCTTTGTCTCATCACTTCTCCCATCATAGGGGATCCGCTCTATCATTCCATGGGGTGGGAGGGCAGATTGGTGATGCGATTGCACCAGTAGCAACAGGGTTCCTACTAGTAGTCCTAGCATGGAACCAACTGATAAGCATCTACGCGATTGCCCCTCTGCTCTTAACCTTCTTAGTGTTTTGGGCATTTAGGGATCTCGGTAAAACCGCAGGTAATCAGGCCCAGGAATCAACGCCAAAGGAACAATTAGCCGCGTCACGAGCCTTATTGAAGAACGGTCGCTTACTAGCTATCACTTTAGTAGCAGGATTACGCGGAATGGCCTTCGTAGCCTATATACCTTTCCTCGCTTTATATTTGAATGATGCACTGCAAATGAGCGCTCAAGCCCGAGGAGCTCATCTAACAATCTTGGTAATAGTCGGCATAGTCTCCACTCCGATCACAGGATTTCTGTCTGACAAGTTTGGAAGAAAACTAATCCTAATTCCAGGAATGATCTTCCTATGTGTAATGACTGTCCTGTTGGTACCATACGGACAAGGCTGGATTCTTATCGCCATCCTAGCGTTACTCGGTACATTCCTTTTCAGTGACCAGCCTATACTCACTGCCGCTGCCCTCGACGTAGTAGGAGAGGGCGTTGCTGCAACAACCCTTGGGGTAATATCCTTCTCCCGATTCATCCTAAGCGCCGCTTCACCACTAATTGCAGGCGTACTGTATAACGCTGATGTCACATATCCTTTCTACTACATAGCCGGCTTATTCGCAGTGGCCGCAATCATAATGTTCATGATTCCACTGCCCAAACTACAACCAGCTGGACACCACGGACACGGTGACCACGGACATGATGACCACGGACATGATGACCACGGACATGATGACCACGGACATGATGACCACGGACATGATGACCACGGACATGATCACGATCACGATGAACATAATCACTAAACGCTAGTTAAAGAACTAGTTGATCCCAAAAGGGCCCTCCGCTAAATACGAAGGGCCCTAACTTTTTTTCCACTCCAACCCGCATGCTAGAATAATAATAATACCGAAAAAGGAGCCATCCTCATGCCGTTCAACACAGTAGCAATTCTCAGCCCGGGAGATATGGGCCATTCAGTAGGGCAACTACTCAAACAACATGAACTTCGTGTAATAACATGCCTCACCGGCCGAAGCGCCAGAACTAAAGCCCTGTCTGAATCAGCGGGCATTGAGGATGTCCCAGATTTTAATACCATGGTAGAACTCGCCGATATCATACTGTCCATAACAGTCTCCGAAGTAGTTCCCGAAGTCTGCAGCCAGGTAGCCGCTGCGCTTGCGGGCAATCCCAGTTCTACTCTGTTCGCTGAATGCAACGCATTAGCTCCAAGCTCTGTAAAGAAAATGGAGGCTGTCATAACAAGCGCAGGAGGCCGGTTCGTGGACGTCTCGATAATCGGAAGTCCTCCTAGAACAGGCGTAAGTCCACGATTTTATGCCGCAGGTCCACACGCACAAGAATTTAGCAGCCTTAAAGACTTCGGACTGGATGTCAGAGTCATAGGCGATACCACAGGACAAGCCTCGGGCATCAAGATGTGTTACGCAGCGATGACCAAAGGTACCGCTGCATTGCATTCACAGCTTTTAATGGCAGCAGAGTCGATGGGTCTGTACGATCCCCTGATGGGAGAGTTTGAATCAGGTCATGCCGCCGTAATTCAGAGAATGGAATCCTGGATCCCTGGCGTCCCTTCCAAATCACGCCGATGGGTAAGCGAAATGCAAGAAATAAAACAGACCTTTGCGGAACTGGGCATGACACCAAATATCTTTGAGGGGGTGACTGACATGTACAGGCTTATGGGGAGCACTGAACTGGCCGACGAGAACCCAGAAACAAGGGACCTGGATCGCACACTGAAGCAAACCGTAGAGAGATTAGCCCAAGAATTGCCTAAGCAAGAGTAATCCATAATTGAACTAAGCCAAAAGAGTAGAGCCTCTCTGTATAGAGAGGCTCTACTCTTTTGCTGCACGATTTCCCGTTTAAGCTTCTGTCTGTTCGGTCTGACTACCCTTTACGGTAATAGTTATGTGAGCCATAGCAGTTGCATCGGGTGCTCCATGCCAATGATTCTCACCAGCTGGTATAACTACAACATCACCTTCAGTGACACTGACGCTTTCATCATCAGTCGCTACAGTTCCTGTACCCTCAGTAATTATCAGGATCTGGTCTCCACTATGTTTGTGAAACTTGTTTCTAGAGCCCGCCCCAAAACGTACTATACCAAAGTTGAAATTATTGAAATCTTCGGGTTGAAATACATTCTGTCGTGATACCCCATCTGTAAATAATGCACCAACCGCTGGTACAATCTCAACGTCTTTCATCGTGACTTTCTTCAAAACATCCTCCTACAACTTAGCGATTAGGTTTGACTAGGTATTAACACCTCAGTGTATGTTCCATAATATATAGGCTCCTGACCATATAGTCCACACATTGGTATGATCAATTGCGCAGACCGTCATACAATTCCGCCAATGTCCTAGCGAGTAGACTTGGCCTTTCTGCAAAAGCTGGGGTGGGATACCATTCATAGTCAAAGCTCCTAAAAAGCACTCCATCTATGGAACATCTCAAATTCGAAACTATGACTTTGAATCCGGTATGGGCACTAGCTGCCTCTGCTAATTGTTCCAGAACCACCTCAGGACAATCTTGTATTACCAGAAACCCGCCCTGCTTATTTCCATCAGTTACTCGTGCCCTAAGCACACTACCAAGTTTTTCTATTTCTACTATCTCATAGGTAACCTCAGGCATGCCGAAATCCGGCCAACCAACGTCAATTGAACCACCCACTTCCCAATGGTGCATGCTCCCCACCTATTAACCGTATTGTCTACCAGTGTCTCCCCGCAACGTAAGAATAGCAAGAGGGACAGAAGACACTAATATCAGTAGCAGTGCAGGTGCCGCCGCTCTAGCGAAGAAAGCCTCTGAAGATGCACTCCATACAGCTGTCGATAAAGTCTTGAACCCTAGTGGGCTCAAAATCAACGTTGCTGGAAGTTCCTTCATGGTCAGCAAGAATACAATAGCGAATCCCGCAATTAATCCTGGACGGAGCAACGGTAAAGTAATAGACCGCATTACCGACATTTGACCCCGTCCTAGACTCCTCGCAGAATTTTCAAGATCTGGGTGTATTTGCAATAAAGCCGATCTACTGGTTCCAACAGCAGCTGGCAGAAATAGCACCATATATGCCATTATCAATATCCAAAAGGTCTGATACACCCATGGTAAATATCTCGCAGCAAAAAACACCATTCCTAAGGCGACTACTATTCCCGGCAGAGCAAATCCAATGTAAGTTATACGCTCCACTGTTGAGCTGATCAGTCCAGCATATCTAACTGATAATACAGTTATCGGCAACCCAGCCAGAACCGTAACAATCGCCGCTCCTGCAGAAATAGTCACGGAGTTCAAAGCAAGTTGCCACATTATTAGCAGAGGTTCTCCCGCAATGACCCCCCTAATCAACCAATATAATAAAACACTACAGGGCAATACCAAACCCAAACTCGTTATCAGAGCACAATACAATTGGCCCGCCCATTGCCATCTCCCAAGTCGAATTACGGTGGGGGGCATTCTGCTACCTTGGTCGCTTCGATAGTAACGTCCTCTGCCCCTTAATAACCCTTCACTTATCACTAACGTTAACGCAATTATCATTAGAGCTGTAGATAACAAAGCCCCAAAATATCTATTTAGTGAGCCTTCGTATTGGCTAAATATAGCCCAAGTAAAAGTTTCATAACGCAGTAATGAAACTGCTCCAAAATCACTGAGTGTATATAAAGCAACTAATAAAGCCCCTGATACTATTGAAGGTCGCAACAGAGGCAACGTCACATTAACAAACGTCGTAATAGATCCTACTCCAAGATTCCGAGATGATTCCTCTAATCTATGATCCAATCGTGATAACCCACTCCTAACGGGTAATAACACGTAAGGGAAACTCAATATAGTCAACAGAAAACATGCCCCAAAGAACCCATTTATATTAGGAATGCGTTCTACCCCTAATAATGCTTCTAGAAAACCCTGCAACATACCTTTAGGGCCCAAAGCCACTATGACCACAAAGCCGCCAACGTAAGTAGGTATAACTAGGGGAAGCGAAGTTGATACGCTCCAAAATCTAGACCCATATAAGTCTGTCCGTACTTGCAACCAAGCCAATGGTACGGCAATGACTACACTCAACAATGTTACGGATCCCACTAATAGGAGGGTCCGAATTAAAATCTCAAGGACCTTAATTCGGAGAAGAAGATCTAGCCCTGATGCACCCGCACCCACTGATCGTATTAATAAATATACGGGAGCGACGACCAAAAGCAATGTAATACATAATGCCGGTATCCAGATAAACATGGGCGGCCCTCCCCTGTCATGGAGAAGGCCTGCCTTATTAAACAATCGCAAATATTCACCTAAATTGAACGGAAGTTATCACTATGGCCATTACGGCAGAATACCAATTTCCTGAAGGAGTCCCTGTGTCCCTTCCATATCTTCAAAATCTTCAGGCATCAAGCCCGGATTGCTGATTTCATTTAATGGTACCAATACATGCGGGGTTTTTACACCTTCCACTAACGGGTATTCAAAAGTCTGCCCAGTAAAATATTGCTGTCCCACTTTTCCTAGCATGAACTTCAAGAATTTTTCGGCATTCTCGTCGTTATCCGAGGTTTTCAGAATACCGGCTCCGGCGACCATAATCGTCGAACCTGGCCCCCCATTTCTAGGATGATAATTACGTGCACCAAAATCTTCTCCCTCTTCCGCCAAGAATCGGAATAAGTAATAATGATTGACTAGGCCTACCGATATCTCACCTGCAGCAGCAGCAGCTACTTGCGGCGTGTTTTTAGGGTAAACTATTGGTTCATTATCTTGTATCCCTTGAAGCCATCTTTTTGTGTCTTCTTCACCCCATACTGATCTCATCCCAGTCAGCATAGTTTGGAACGAACTGTTTGTAGGAGCCCATCCAATTTTTCCTCTCCATTTCGGATCGGTAAAACCCCTTAAATCATCAGGCAAATCTTCTTCCGTAAGCTCATCTGTGTTGTAAACCACAGTCCTAGCTCTGCCCGATATACCGACCCACGATCCGTCACTGCCCTGTGCCCATGCGGGAACCTTGCCCAAAATGTCATTACTAATGGGCGTTAATAATTCGCTCACTGCACTCAAAGCTCCAGGATCCTGCGCAAAGAATATGTCCGCAGGTGAGTTTGCCCCTTCTTCAAGTAAAGTAGCAGCTATCTCAGCGGTTTTGCCGTATTTTACTTCCACCTCAATACCAGTAACATCTGAAAATTGCTCGATAACCGGCCCAACAAGGCTTTCGCTTCTACCCGAATACACAGTTAATGCATCTGAATCCTTCGCATTCACCTGTGAAGCCGTTTCTGCACCCTGTCCACAAGCCATTAGCGAAAGGGTCAAAGTTAAAATTAAACCCCAAGAAAACCATTTATTAAGACCTATTTGACCCAGTCGATTCGTAACACTTTTAGTTCTGTCCATTTCTACCGTAACATCCTCATCTTATATTTCCTCCACATGTACTACCCACGGGACATATTCACTACCACAGCAGAAACG
>VFFT01000067.1 GCA_009392775.1 SAR202 cluster bacterium
CAGCAGCAAGAAAGAATTTGTAGAAGTGCTTGCGGAATTCAGCCAAGATATTCGCGTGTCTAGTTATAGTTTGGTGGGGACACGGGGCGATGTAGACTTCATGTTGTGGAAAGTCTCTAAGGAGATAGAATCCGTCAACACTTTAATGTCTCAGCTGAATCGTACACATCTTGGCAAATTCTTGAGCACAACTCATTCTTATTTGGCTATGACAGATAGGTCACCTTATGTCGATGACCATCAGCATGAGGGGCAAGAAGGGACTTCTGCGGATATGCGAATCATTGGAAGACCTTATTTGTTCGTTTATCCATTTGTGAAGACCAATGAATGGTATCAACTGTCTCTCAGTGAGCGACAAGAACTTATGACCGAACATTTTCAAATTGGTCATAAATATCCGGAGATAAAAATAAGTACAGCTTATTCATTTGGTCTGGACGATCAAGAATTTGTTTTAGGATTTGAGACAGATAATCCTGGAGCATTTTTGGAGTTAGTGAGAGATCTCAGGGAATCTAAGGCACGTCCTTTTACTTTGCGGGATACTCCAATATTTACGTGCCTCAATAAGACCATTACGGATTGTCTAGAAGATTTGGGATAACGTGTGGCTGCAAGTTATTGTAATTAAAAAAGGGAACGTCATCAAAACGTTCCCTTTTTTAATTACAACTTGTAAATGGCTATTGATGGAATAAGTTAAGTGCCGATCCTAGTCTAAACCATGCCAGTTGTGGTTCTGAGAATGTGTGATTTAAGTACAAGGTTTCTGATGTTCCGTCAGAGTGGTTTACGACGCATTCCACCGGTTTCCCAGGGGTAATCTCTTTCAGTCCAATCAGGTTAACCCTATCGTCTTCTCTGATTCTGTCATATTCGGAGGGGTCAGAAAACGTTAGTGCTAGGAGGCCTTGCTTCTTAAGATTACTTTCATGGATTCTCGCGAAGCTTCTGGCGATTACTGCGGTTCCACCGAGTAATCTAGGTGACAAAGCGGCATGTTCTCTGCTGCTACCTTCACCGTAGTTGCTGTCTCCAACCACAACCCAAGAAGTTCCATTGGCCTTGTAATGTTGGGCTACTTGTGAAAATGTCTGATCTCTTGCGCCCGTCATTACGTTGAGGCCATGTCCAGCTTCGTCAGTATATGCGTTGATAGCTCCTAGGAACATGTTATCGCTGAATTTGGTCAGGTGACCTCTAAAGCGAAGCCATACTCCGGCAGGGGATATGGAATCAGTAGTAGTTTTCCCTTTGGCTTTCAGCAGAACTGGCATGTTCTCGAAATCTTGGCCATTCCATGCATCCCACGGCTGCAGAAGTTCAATGCGCTCACTATTTGGTGAGACTGCAAGCTCGAAGTCTGATCCGTCTTCGGGTGGTGCAAAATAGTATGGACTGCCCTGCTGGAAGTTGTTTGATGGAACTTCCGGTGCTGGTTTTGGTGGATCTAATTTAAATGGGTTTCCTTCTGAGTCTAGTAATGTGTCTGTCATTGGGTTGAACGACAGTTTTCCGGCAATCGCAAATGCAGTTATGATTTCGGGGCTGCCGATGAAATTCATGGTAGTTGGAGCACCATCGTTACGCATGGGGAAATTTCTATTGTAAGAAGTTACAATCACATTAGGATTTGTGGTTTCATCTGATGCTCTTCTCCATTGTCCGATACACGGTCCGCAGGCATTAGCCAGAACAGTTCCATTGATATCGTTTAAGGAAGCCATTTGGCCGTCTCTCTCTATGGTCGCACGTATGAGTTCTGAGCCTGGTGTAACCATGAAAGGTACGGATGCGGTGAGGCCGTGCGCAGTTGCCTGTTCGGCAACATCAGCGGCTCTACTCATATCTTCGTAAGACGAGTTGGTGCAGCTGCCGATTAATGCAGTGGATATCTGATCTAGAAATCCATTATTGCTGTCGGCTATTTCTGCAGCTAAAGCGGATATAGGCCGAGCTCTGTCAGGTGAATGGGGCCCTACTATGTGGGGTTCTAGTGTAGATAAGTCTATCTCTACTATTCGATCATAGTATTGTTCTGGGTTAGCTACTGTTTCTGGGTCAGCTGACAATAGGTGTTGATTTTCTTCTGCTACTCTGGCTAGGTTGCCTTTACCAGTGGCTTCAAGATAGGTGGACATACGCTGATCGTATGGGAATAGTGACGTGGTAGCACCCAGCTCTGCTCCCATATTACAGATCGTTGCCTTTCCGGTTGCACTTAAAGTTTCCGTTCCAGGCCCAAAATATTCGATGACAGAGTTAGTTCCTCCGGACACCGTTAGTTCTCCGGCTAACTTTAATATGACATCCTTTGGAGCGGTCCATCCGCTGAGTTGACCTGTTAGTTTTACCCCAATGTACTTCGGGTATAAGACTTCCCATGGCAGGCCAGCCATCGTTTCTACTAGGTCTGCTCCGCCTACTCCACAAGCGAATGCACCGAGCCCACCGGCGTTGGGAGTGTGCGAGTCTGATCCTAGGATTATTTGAGCGGGAAATGAATATTCTTCAAGAACTACTTGGTGAATGATACCCGCACCTGGAGCCCAAAATCCTACACCGTATTTGTATGCGGCATCTTTTAGGAAGTCATATACTTCCTCGTTTTCGTCTATTGAGTCCTTTAAGTCTGAAGCACCACCTACTCTAGCTTGAATAAGGTGATCGCAATGTTGTGTCGTTGGAACTGCGGTTGTAGAGCGGCGTGTTTGCATAAATTGCAGCATTGCACTTTGTCCGAGTACGTCTTGGAGTACGACTCGATCCGCTCTGAGATTTATATATGTTTCACCGCGTGTAATCTGATCTGCTACATTTGGGTCGTCTAGGTGTCCAAATATGATCTTATCGGCTAGAGTAAGGGGCCGGTTCACTTTGGACTTAGCCACTGATAGGCGGTCCTCCATCTTTTTGTATAGTTCAGCTGCCATTTCTGGAGTGGACTCTATATTAGCCATGTTATCTCTCCCTAATTGATCAAGATGAATTACTCAATTACTAAGATTGCAGGATATTATGTTGCAATTGATAAAATCTATGGATATGTAGTCGTCTTATCCTATCTAAGCAGAATAAGCATTACTTGCGTATTACGAACAAAAACCTTTAAAGAGCCCAAATGTCTTCAAAGGTTTTCGTGGGTTGCCGAGGTATTTTTCTAGCTTTTATTTCCGCTGAAGATCTGAGGCATCTACGTTCTTAAAGTAATCGTAATTCTTTGCTACATACTCGGACCAATTGCTTGGAACCGCGTCTTCTGCGAATATCGCATTTACGGGACAAACAGGCTCGCATGCAGCGCAATCAATGCACTCGTCAGGGTTTATATAAAACATGTCGTCTTGCTCTCGCGTGTATATGCAGTCTACTGGGCATACATCCACGCATGCTGCGTCTTTTAACCCTAC
>VFFT01000068.1 GCA_009392775.1 SAR202 cluster bacterium
TATCTCGCCCAAGAGTTCACATCGACGGCGAGGTTTGGCACCTCGATGTCGGCTCATCCCATCCTGGGGCTGAAGAAGGTCCCAAGGGTCCGGCTGTTCGCCGGTTAAAGGGGTACGTGAGTTGGGTTCAGAACGTCGTGAGACAGTTCGGTCTCTATCCGCCGTGGGCGCAGGAGGCTTGAGGGAACCTTTCCCTAGTACGAGAGGACCGGGAAGGACAAACCTATGGTGTTCCAGTTGTTCCGCCAGGAGCATCGCTGGGTAGCTATGTTTGGCAGCGATAAGAGCTGAAGGCATCTAAGCTCGAAGCATCCCCCAAGATGAGGCCTCCCTCCCCGATTAAGTTCGGGGGTAAGACAGCAGCGAGACTAGCTGCTTGATAGGTCGGATGTGTAAGTAGGGCAACCTATTCAGCATACCGATACTAACCAGTCGAGAGATTTGACCCACGCTAAGAACTTCAAACTTATAGCATTTGTGAAGAGACTTCTTATTCATTGGAAAAACATGGGTTGTTGCACTAGGCAATAACATTTCCTCGTGATGGCAATCTTTGTATTATCCCATTGGGAATCAGGATTGCTATTCAACGTCGCGGGGTGGAGCAGTGGCAGCTCGTCGGGCTCATAACCCGAAGGTCGTTGGTTCGAATCCAACCCCCGCTACCAATATCATCTAAGAATTAAGCCCCGAATAGTTTCGGGGCTTTTTTATAGTTGACATAACGATTCTCCATTATATAGTTTTTACAATTAGACTGATACTTGGGAGGAGGAGTTAGCTATGCAACGTCCAGAATTAGAATTGGCAGCCCAAGATATATTGCTTGGAAATCTGCGGCGTGGAACTGCTGAATGGAATGGACAGGAGTATAGCTTCGTTGTGCCCTCGTTGACAGGTTACCCTTTCCAGTGGTTTTGGGACTCTTGTTTTCATGCAATTGCTCTCATCTATATAGATCTTAATCAGGCTAAGGCTGAACTAGATACATTGATGAGCGCAGCTCTTACAAATGGATTTATTCCGCACATTATTTTTTGGGAATCTGAGAAACGGGATTACTTCCTGAGTAGAAACCTTGTAGCCACTATAAATCCTAACTTTAGTTCTACCATTCAACCTCCCATATTGGCTTATGCAGTTGAGAGAGTCTACCATGCAACTGGTGATGAAGCTTTTCTCCAACGATCTCTACCTGTTCTTGTTAAATATTATCGGTGGTTGAAAGAAAATAGGGATCCTGATGGTGATGGGCTCTTGGCCATTATCCAACCGGAAGAAGCTGGAACAGATTGTTCCCCTAAGTATGACGAAATATTGGGGTTAACGGATCTTAGTAATAAGGGATTCATAGAAGCATTAAATAAGATATATAGTTCTTATGAGCTAATTAGATCGGATGAGACTGGTATGTTAAATGCGGATGTTTTTCACGTGGAAGACGTTCTTGTTAATTCGATCTACGCATTAGGTTTACAGTCTCTAGCCAGATTGCTGGGAAATTCGATTGAGTCATTGGAATTTCGTGATGATGCTTCCAAAACAATGGAATCACTTGTAAATAAGTGTTGGGATGTTGATACAGAGGCATTTCTAGACTTAAACGGGTTGCAAGAAATACCCAATAGGACGGTTACTATTAGTTCATTGATGCCGATCATTCTGCCGGACCTATCTCCGGACATAGTAAAGCGCTTAGTAGAGAAATGGATTATATCGGAAGATCATTTTTGGCTGCCGTACCCGTTGCCATCGGTACCGGCTTCTAACTCAAAGTTTATTCCAGGTGATCCGCATGGTTTTATATGGCGAGGACCTAGTTGGATAAACACTAACTGGTTTATAACCAAAGGCTTGAAGTTGCATGGATATCAGGAATTGGCCGATGATATATCTGCAAAAAGTCTTGCCTGTATTCAGAAGTCGGGATTCAGAGAATATTATAATCCATATACTGGCGAAGGATTGGGAGCCAAAAATTTTGGATGGTCTACTCTAATACTGGATATGTAGCGATATGGTTTCTTTTAAGATCTAGTAAAAAGCTTTAGAACTTTACTAATTCCGAATGGGTTAGAGTCGCTGCCCTCGCTGTAACCATTACCATCAACCTCTACATCTGATGGGTTTCTGTTAGCACCTTGGTGATCACTCTCCTCGCCGTAAGTTTCATTTTTTAGAATTTGGGCTACCAACGGGTGTGAATGATCTAGATTGAAGGTGCTTCTCCTACGCATCTTTCCTGTGTCAGGATCTTTGCCAGAGTGCCAACCTTTCTTGAATACTCCCGCGTTTCCAAGACTACGTAGTAGGCCTGTGACATATGATCTTGAGCGTGAGTTTTGCCAGCGTTCGGTGATTTCTTGATGATCAGAATCAATAGCGTCCTGAAGAGCTGAACAAATCTCCGTTGCTAGAAAATTGAAGGCGACGTGGCTTACACCATCCCTTGTTTCTAAATGATTAGCCATAATGATCAGATCGCTCGCCCTGTGTTGATTGTGACCATCGTTCGGATTAGCAGGAAATACAACATCATTGAAACCTGCTGAGGTGGATTCTTCTTGTTGATCTTCTGAATCAGTCGTGTCAGCAGGTGTAGTCTTGACGTCTATCTGGAGGTTATCTTGTGAAATTTCAGGTATGTCTGCGCTATCGTCGGTTGCCAAGTCAGGGCTTGGATCTGGTTCATCCGCCATAATGACCCAATCGACTAACCCAACAGTGACCAGCTTAACATTACCTTCTTGTGACACACGTTCCATTAATTTTTTGAATCCGGAGAATCCGAGTTTTTTCTCATCGAATCCCGGTATACGCCGCATGGTTCTTTGTTTGAGGGATGTCAATAAGGGGGTTCTCTCAGATTGTCTTTCTATTCTGATGATGTCTTCGATTATTTTAATGACTTCAGGTAATTGATGACGGTCTGGGTTGCTCAGCCTAGAAGTAAACCGACCATTTTCCTGTGATATTGTTTCCGGTGGGGTTATTGGATCAACATCTGTGTCATACAGTATTAGTCCGTCCACTTGATCTGCGAGTCTTCTGGAGGTGCTCCAAGACACTCCGATAATGATTACCCTTTTCCCCATAGTTCGCAGGGTATTTACTACGTGTATAAAATCTGAGTCGCCTGAAACTAATACAAAGGTTCCTATATTAGGGTAGGAGTGAGCACATTCTATGCAGTCTGCCGTCATCTTAACGTCGACGCTATTTTTAACTCTGGTAGTCCTGTTAGAGTACGAAGGTGTCCCAGCTGATGGTAATCGTGTAGGAACATACACTGGCTCTATACCTGCTGCATAGAGAGCGGGTGGATCGTTAGTGAATTGACTAGCTCCTCGTAATTCGGGCGCTCTAGTAACCCAATCGGCGTATGCTTTTGCGACTACGACTCTACCGTGGTTACTGACTTCTTCTTTTAGTGCGGATACATTGGGGTTCCGGTGCCCAGCAGCCAGGCTGATTTTGAAATTCTCCCAATCTAGGAATAGGGCTACATCTCCGGTCATATCTAATGATTGATTCATTCTGTTTTGTTTATTTACTTCTTTTTGTAGTTAGAGTTAAAGCTCTACTCCCCAAGTCTAAACTTCATGCATAACTCGAGTCAAGATAAACGTATTTCGTATACAAATGGAAATGATAGAGCTTTAATAGAATATTAGTTGTATTTAAAGTATCCTAAAATCGATATAACATGATGAATTAATTTATGCTATGATCATGTAAATATCTATTTGGGACTGTTATATTGTACTCCCGCACTTTTCTTTTATCCGCGTTACTACTAGTCACCGCTACTCTCTTGATCCCCATTTTTATGGCGAACGATGTTCTGTCTGCTAACGGCAAAGCAACTCTCTTAATGACGGAAGAGAAAGGTGCTTATAGAGTAGATATCAGCTCTCTGCCTAATAGACCAGTGGTGAATAACACCCATCTGAGCTTGCTGGTGATGTCAACAGCTGACAGCACTCCAATAACAAGGGCGGAAGTGTCAGTCTCAGCTGTAGGTCCTGTAGGGTCGATAGATATCCTTGCCCATGATGCTCTCAATGATGTCGTCCCACAGTATTTTGAAACCACTCTACCGTTTAATGTAGAAGGCGTTTGGGACGTGACCATAAATCTTTCGTCTGACCTAGGGGAAGAGTCCATATCTATACTATTGGATGTGACTACCGGTAGCCCAGTAAACTGGATACTAATGACTGCTATTGTCGTAGCCATATTAGCAGGAGGAATATTTACCTGGGATAAAGTTTCAGGAAGAAAACGATCCGTAAAGCAAAAACGTACCAAACGTTAATCCCCATATATACTTGTATATTAACGCTTAGTAATTTTGGTTGTAGGAATGTCCTTTCATAGATTTATAACAGTACTCTTAATTGGTGTCGTCCTGATAAATGTTATAGGTCCCATCTTAGATCACCATTTCGTAGAACGTGGTCATAATCATGACCATCTATATTTAAGTGTTACTGCTGCAGATCATAGTCATGTATATGATTCTAAACACAGCCATAAATCGCATGTTTCCAATGTTTCTAGAACTCTATCTGATTCCGATGATAATATAGTTTTTCTGACAAAAGATAATGGTATGCAAATCTTCGGGGCCTATACCAATTCCGATGTTATTCAGGAGTCTGAAGCCCATTACCCTTCGCTAGGTCCTATATTACGTCCGTCATCGGGTTGGAGAGTTCCTTTCGGTTACATAATTGCTCCCATAAAGCAACCTCCTATTTTCTAATAGGTTCCAAATATAAATAGGCTGCTACTTAAAAGAGCGCATTTGGTGCCCTTAGTCTGTTTTGTTTCAGGTATGGGATTAGAAGTTGATTAGGAGGGATTATGAAAATGGTATCAAGAAAAAAACTGTTTGTGCTGATGGTTGTATTGCTGACCTTCAGCGTAGCTTCAGGTATATTATACGCTCACGAAGATAGAACGTACCAAGGATATGATATAACCGTAGGGTTTCTGGAAGAGCCTGCTTTTGAAGGTTTTCCCAACGGTGCCAGCATACGTGTTATGAAATTACAAGATAGAGCCGAATCTAGCCACGAAGGGCACGGATCTAGTCACGAAGGGCACGGATCTAGTCACGAAGGGCACGGATCTAGTCACGAAGGGCATGGATCTAGTCACGAAGGGCATGGATCTAGTCATCAAAAATTAGATGTTGATCCTGAAGAGCATGGAGTTATATTCAGTTCCCCAACTATAAATCCAGAAGATACATTTTCCTTTGCTATAACCAAAGATTTGGAAGGGATGACAATTCCGTTTCACAATCATCTCCGCCACGACGTAGTTGGCTCTATTAATGTCCAGAAACATTTTGATATATCAGGGACGATAGTAATTGAGATAAACGATTCAGGGTTGTTCGAACCATTAACGTCTAACGCGTCTCCCGGAACAACTATCGTTTGGAAGAATGTCGGACAATCTTATGCGAACGTCACTAGTGGTCTCATGCCGGATACCGCATCTACAAGTGAGCAAATTCGCGAGGGGTCACCTGTTTTGGGTCTTGAATCTACCTTAAAGGTTGAAATTACGCATGCGGAGTCCGGGAACGTATCGGATCTCATGGAATTGAGACCGGTGTTTAATGACCCTGGCCATTATGTGGCTGACTTTATTCCAACGCATCCAGGGATTTACAAGTTTAGGTTTACTGGGTTTATCGAATCTACTGCTTTTGAAGAGTCTTTCGAATCAGGAACTGGTGGATTTGATTTAGTGCAGTCACCGTCCATTAATCAATTTCCCAATAAAGTTGCGTCTGGCAGAGAAATTGAAGGAGTCGTTCGAGGTTTGCAGTCAGATTATGCTAAGCAAGGTAAGACATATATAACTTTAGGCATAGCAGGGATTGTTTGCGGGATATTGGGATTGTTCACCGGATCAGTAAGCTTGTATATATTGATATCTAAAAGAGATAGATAAGTCTCGTACTCGGTGATGTTGATTCAATCGTACGTGTTACGAATGTGATATTTATTGATAACAGGGGCAAGGAACCTTGTAGTATTCATAAATACTCATATCTTTAGGCATATAGGGAGAAATGCATAACAGAACAATCTTAGGCTTATTATTGCTGGCTATTGTTGGTATGTTGAGCATCGAATTGATGATTGCTACACCAGTTTTTGGGCATGCTAATCATGAACGATCCATACCTGCCCCCAATGCGGAATTAGACACAGCACCATCAAAAGTAACTATCTGGTTCAGCGAAACAATAGAACCCAATTTCAGTGAAATAACTGTGCTAGATAATTTGGGTGTTAGCGTAGATCTTAACGATAGTTATGTTGACTCCAATGATCGTACTGTTATGTCTGTGTCTCTATCTGATCTCCAAGATGGTACATATACCGTGGTTTGGAAAAACCTTTCGACTGTTGATGGCCATATATTGCGTGGTGCTTACATTTTCGCGGTTGGGCAGCCCATAGCCAATCAAGCAGGAGTTGTAACTGATGAAGAACCTCTTATAATTTCTCCGTTTGACCCTATATTGAGGTGGTTTCTTCTATTAGGTGGACTACTCATGCTAGGAGTGGGGTTATTTCGACTTTTCATAGTCAGTCTGAGATCAAACGATCAATATCAGTCTTCGTACGTTCAGTACATTAGATCTCACTATGATTCTTCAGAAGTTTTACTATCTTTGGCTGGAGCAGTTATTTTTATCGTAGCCTCAGTGGCACAATTGCTAGCTCAGGCCAGTATTCTCTATGAAGCGTCTGTTCTTCATGTCATTGGTACCCCAATGGTTCTCTTTGCTTTAGAAACACAGTGGGGTAATTTATGGCTGTGGAGAGTTGGGCTGGCTCTTGTATTTGTTTTAACCTTATATTTGCACAAAATAACAAGTAAGCAATCGCACGGAATACTAAGGCCAGTACTGCTAGTTGTTCTTGTATTTTGTGCTGCAGGTTCAATGCTACCCCTGAGCTTAACAAGTCACGGAGCCGCATTGAGGTCTCTGGTGATTCCTGCGGTTGTTACGGATTATATTCATTTGTTGGCTGCAAGCCTTTGGGTAGGAGGCTTGATCTGCTTAATGTTTATAGTTGTGTCGATTGTTAAATTCGGGGATCAGGCTGAATCTAGGAAATATCTAGCCAAGCTAGTCTCTCGTTTTTCTTTGGTTGCGATATGCAGTGTATTGATTTTGATAATAACTGGTTTGTTCAGTGCCTGGGCACAGATCACAGTTGTAAACGCGTTAATGACTCCTTATGGGTTTGCTTTACTCATTAAATTGGCATTGTTCGCTGTCCTTCTAATATTAGGGTCTATACATCTAATATGGCTTAGGAAACGGATTGACTCAGTTAGACCAGTTACTAGATTGATTAAAAATATTCTGGTATTAGAGGTTTCAGTGGCGACGATATTACTTTTATGTGTGGGTTTTATGACGAGCTTAGAACCTGCAAGGCAAACTGCGTCCAAATTAGGCTTGGCCAATAATTCTAATTTCACCATGAACGACCTTGTCGACGGATCTGAAATTGAATTTTCTGTAAACCCTGCAGTCACTGGTATAAACGATTTTGTAATCAAAATAACTGATGATAAGTCTGGGGGCATTGGACCTGAAGCTACTGTCGACGTAAGTCTTGTATACGCAAATATGGACTTAGGTGCTGAGACGTTATCGGCCTCATTCGATAAACGAGGTGTTTATCGATTAGACAACCAGTTGTTGGGTTTGTCAGGTGAATGGCAGGCTAATATCGTGGTACGTAGGCCTGGTGCATTTGATGTTAGAACGGCTTTTAGATTTGACATACAACCTGGTGATGGGAACAGAAATGCCATGATTGAGCCGAATGCCGAAAATGGGCGTTTATTTTGGGGAATAGAGATATGTCTTATAGGTTTTATTCTAGTTGTTTTAGCTCTACCTTTAGGAGGCTGGGGGACACGTAAAGGTGTGTTGTCGATGGCAATAGGTTCAATTTTGTTCTGCTGTGGGATGTTTATACTTGTGACTTCAAATGCTCTGTCTGGTGCTAGTGAAGAAGTGTTGATCAATCCTATCTTACCAACTTCTGATTCTGTGGAATCAGGATTTATGCTGTACCAGTCAAATTGCGCAGCATGCCACGGAGACTCTGGAACTGGAATCGGGCCTCTGACTACAGAACTTAAAGTCCCTGCTGCCAATTTAATAGAGCATGTGCCGCTGCATTCTGATGCGGACTTATATGATTATATATCCGAGGGCATAAATGGTACTGAAATGCCTAGCTTTGGAGAAGTTCTTTCTAGTAAAGACATATGGAATGTTATTAACTATATTAAGACTTTCAAAGAGACAGAGTAGAATGATCACAAATAAAGACCATCCAATTTTTCAAAGAGGTCATGTGTAGATGAGATCTACAATGTTGATTGCAGTAATACTAGCGTTAGGCGTTACCATTTTTACTCCTGAATCGCTCTTAGCGCATGGCCTGGGTGCGCGCTACGCAGTTCCTATACCGCTTAGCTTTTTTATTTTTGGTGGAGCGGTAACTATCATGGTGTCGTTTTTGATGGTGGGCATGCTGCTGAAGGGAGTAGTTGAATCTCTCAGCTATCCTAGGTTGTCTCTCATTAGTAATAACCGGACTTGGTTAACAATCATTCGACCTATTACATGGGTCATACATGTCGGAGCCGTGTTGGTTTTCTTATTATTGCTCAGTTCTAGCCTGCTGGGCACGACTAGAGGAGTAGAGAATTTCGCGCCTACATTTGTGTGGGTGATATGGTGGGTTGGCTTTGGATTCGTTGTTGCCCTTATCGGTAATGTCTGGGAATTAACCAATCCATGGAAGATTATTTTTGGGTGGTTTGAGAATATCTATAAGGTTACGAACCGAGGCGAAAGATTAGCCGCGATAAGTGATTATCCTAATAGATGGAGCCTATGGCCCGCCTTGATTATGTTCATTATATTTGCTTGGATAGAAACTTCCTTTATGGAAAGTTCTAACCCACGGGCTTTAGGATTCCTTGTTCTATTGTATTCAATATACACATTTATAGGAATGTTTATATTTGGTAAGTATATGTGGCTTAGGAACTGTGAAGTATTTTCAGTTGTTTTTGATCTTCTGAGTAGATTCTCAATCTTTGAAGTAAGTCAAAATCAAAAAGGTGTCTGCAAATCATGTGGCTCTGAAGAATGCAAAGAGTCACAATCGGAATGTGTAAATTGTTACGAATGTATGTATTTTTCTGATTCAAAGCATTTGAATATACGCCCACCTGCAGTTGGACTGAACATTAGTGGCACGGTTAGACCCAGTGTGCTTGCAATGATCATGATGTTATTAGCCTCTGTTACTTTCGATGGATTTAGTGCTACACCGGAATGGTCAGCTATCCAAGGCTTCTTTATCATATTATTGCCTAATTTGACTTCGCCTTTTATTAATGGAATAACTATCGCCAATACACTAGGTTTGATAATATCTTTTGCCGCGTTTTTGTCGGTATACAAGATAGTTTCAGTCTTTATAGCTAATGTAGTACTAGACCGGCCATACTCCCCTGATTATGTGATGAGGTCGTTTGTATTTACGTTAATTCCCATTGCGTTGGCGTATAATTACGCTCACTTTCTGGCGTACTTGCTTATTCAAGGTCAACAAATAATCCCGCTTGTTTCTGACCCGTTTGGGTTCGATTGGGATATATTCGGTACAGCTGATTACTTGATTAATATAAATGTTACTAATGCTCGCTTTATCTGGTTCTTCTCCGTGATAGCCATTGTTGTAGGACATGTGATAGCTGTCTATTTATCACATGTAAAGGCCTTGGCTATGTATAAAGATTCTAGTCAAGCCTTACGGAGCCAGATACCAATGTTGGTGTTGATGGTAATTTACACTGTCGTTAGTTTATGGATAATTTCGCGCCCAATCACAGAATGAGTCGCGCCGTTTTAATTGGCATGTGGTATAAAATCTAAAGTTGCTCCAGTGCGTTGGACCAGGAATCTGTAAGTTCTTGTAGGGACACCGATAAATTGTTCCCTAAGGTAATAAAGTCCCCGCCTGTAGTACCTATTTCGCTTAGAGGCACTCCGAGGGTATTCGCAGTTGCCAATAATTCCTTCTCATTCTCTGGGCTAATCGAAATTATAACTCTCGATTGCCGCTCTCCAAATAGAATAGTGTCCCATCTAGTAGAAGGAGCCGATAGAGTTGAATTTGCAATAAAGCCAATTTGGTTTTGCATTGCGGATTCGGAAATGGCTATCGCTAGTCCTCCATCAGAACAATCATGACAAGAGGACAGTAAACGATCTGATATAGCTTTACGGCAGAAACTCTGTAAAGCTTTCTCTAGACCGATATCTATTGTAGGACGACCCACAACCTTGTTGTGAATCAGATGAAGATATTCGCTCCCAGCTAAATCGGAAAGGCGCGGGCGAAGGCTATTTGAACCAACTAGAAACACTTTTTCGCCTTCTTGTATAAACCCACTTTTCATAGCATAGGTTGGGTCAGGCAGTAAACCTAACCCACCAATAATAGGTGTTGGATATATTGGCTGCCCCTGCGATTCGTTATAAAGACTGACGTTGCCGCTTACAATGGGCACTCCCAAAGATCTGCATGCTTTCGCCATTCCCTTTATAGCCTGCTCTAGTTGGAAGTAGATATCCGGCCTCTCAGGGTCGCCGAAATTGAGACAATCAGTCAATGCCAATGGTTCTGCACCAGTGCATGACAAATTTCTGCAAGCTTCGGCGACCACTATTTGTCCCCCTCTAAATGGGTCTAGGTAACAATATCTACCATTTCCATCTATTGTTAATGCTATAGCATTGCCTGTGCCTTTAATTCTTATTACCGCTGCATCAGAGTCACCAGGTCCTACTACCGTGTTAGTTTGAACTTGATGATCGTATTGTCGGTAAACGCTTTGCCTACTACTGATGTTATGTGACGATATCAATTTGAACAGTACTTCTGTGGGATCTAAATTTTTCGGATTCGCGTCTGAAAGCGATATTTTTTGTCTTTTAATTTGATCTGAGGACTGCTCTCCTTTTAGTCGGTATTTAGGTGCATCGGATAATTCTTTAATGGGCAAGTTGGCAACCATTTCTTCAGAGTCGTATATATGGGCTCGGGGTTCATCAGTTACTGTGCCTATTATGCTGCTCTGGACATCCCATTTATCCATGATTGATTGAATATCTGGTACGTATTGATTCGGTATAGATAAAAGCATACGTTCTTGAGATTCAGACAGCATTACCTCGTAAGCTGACATTCCGGTTTCTCGTCGATGGACCTTAGATACATCTAGTATCAACCCGTTTCCGCTTTTAGATACTGATTCTATAGCAGCACTGGTAAGACCAGCGGCTCCTAGGTCTTGTATGCCAGCTACCTTGCCAGTCTCTAGAGCTTCTAAGCATGCTTCAATTAACACTTTTTCCAGGAAAGGATTACCTACTTGAACGGTGGGGCGAAGTTCCTGCTCTTCGTCAAAGGTGCGGGAAGCGAGGCCTGAGGCTCCGTGTATGCCATCTCTACCGGTTCCAGACCCTACTAACAGAAGTGTATTCCCAGGGGCTCCTGCGTCCGATGTTGCTATATTATTGATCGCCACAAGTCCTACGCACATTGCGTTCACCAATGGGTTTTGTGTGTAGGATTTATCAAAGTATATTTCTCCAGCGACGTCTGGGACTCCAATGCAATTCCCGTACCATGAGATACCGTTGACAACGCCATTGAACAGATGCTGGTTGTTTGGCTGATTTAGATCTCCAAATCGTAATGAATTAAGTAGAGCGATTGGCCTGGCTCCCATGGCCAATATGTCTCTGACGATTCCTCCGACACCGGTCGCGGCACCTTGTAGCGGTTCTACAGCCGACGGATGATTGTGGGATTCTACTTTGAAAACGATTGCCATTCCGTTGCCGATATCTATAGCTCCCGCGTTTTCAGCGCCTGTTTTTGATAATACTCGGGCTGATTTACTCGGCAGTAGCCCAAGTAGAGGCTTAGAATGTTTATAGCCGCAGTGCTCGCTCCAAAGAGCACCGAACAGGCCTAGTTCTACTCCATTCGGGTCCCTGTCTATTTTGTCTATTATGAGTTCGTATTCTGACCTGCTTAAGGCTATTTCATCTAGTATGTCTTGGCTGATAGACATCGGGCATTGCTCCAATTCGTGATATTAATGTAGTTATATGCTTCCCAAGATAACTAGAATTACTCCTAAAACCGTCAAGGATGTTCCAGCTAGCAGCCATTTTGTTACCTTTTCTAGTTTGTTCAGGAATAGATGTGCTAAGAAAAGAGTGATAAGAGGGTTAGTAGACGCGATAGGAGTCACTGTTACCACATTAGACATGGATAAAGCCGTAAATAAACTTATAACTCCGGTTGCTGACGCAAGTCCGCACAGCACAATGAAAAAGATTCCCGATCTTGCTGAGCGTATAGCCTGACCAGCTTGTCTAGCTCCTAGCGGGGCCAACAATATCATACCGAAGAACATAGCGGCGGCGGCTACCAATAGAGGAGAGCCATAAGCGTCGCTAAGTGATTTGGCTACTAAGGTAGACCCACCGTATGAAGCAGCTGCACCTAGGCCTGTGGCGTAGCCTATCAGCGACCTTTTGTCTAAATGCCAACTTACAGAAACCATGTGTCCCGCACTGGTTAGAACCACTCCTATCACGACTGCCGCCGTACCTAGGGCTACCATCGGGTGAAGATATTCTCCCAATATTATGACTGCGAATATTGAGGCGAACATAGTGGCTGAACCTACAAATGGACTAGATCGTGCAGCTCCAATCATGTTGATGGAGATGTGATTTTGGGTGCGTCCACCTATGAAATTTAGGGCACCAAGTCCTAAAAAAGCAGCCAATGCGATTAGTGGGAGCTTTTTTATATCATCAAGAGCAAATATCGCTGCAAGTATCGCAGCTGGTATGAAACTTACTACTACAGATATGAATGCAGATGTCAGAGGATGTATCCCGCGCATACCAATCCGAGCGAATATTGCTGAACTACCGAATCCGATAGCTGCTAGGAACGCTAATGCAATGGGTAGCATTTAATCTTCACCTGGATTTGTGAAAATTTATTATAGATTGAAATATTAAATTTCCATCAGTGCTACCTAGTAAATTTTCACAACTTCGTTCTGGATGAGGCATCATGCCTAGTACATTTCCCTGTGTGTTAGTAATACCGGCTATATTATTCGATGAACCATTTGGGTTGGCATCGTCAGTGGGATTGCCGTCTTGATCACAATATCGAAATAACACTCTACCAGTGCTTTCTAGGTCGTTAAGGGTTTGATCATCTGCGTAGTAATTGCCTTCACCGTGTGATACGGGTATTTTCAAGATCTGGTTGGGTAGGCAATCGTTGGTGAAAATGGTGTCTGAATGCTCGGTCATTAGGTTTGTCCATTGGCATCTATATTCAAGGTGCCGATTTCTTCTCAGGACGCCTGGTAATAGGCCAGATTCACATAGAATTTGAAAACCGTTACATATTCCTATAACTGATTTACCATCTTCGACAAATCTGTAGATGGATTGCATTATAGGTGAGAATCTAGCTATGGCTCCTGCCCGTAGATAGTCTCCGTAGGAAAATCCCCCTGGGATAATAATACATTCATATTTGCTAAGATCGGTTTCCTTATGCCATATGTAGTCGGCTTCGTGTCTTAATATATTAGTTACTACGTAGTGGCAATCAGAATCGCTCCATGTGCCAGGAAACACAACAATACCGAATCGCATGCATTCTTCTCTATAGTGCTTTGAATCAGAGTAGGTCTAACAATTCGGTGACAATGGTATTTACTTGAGTGCCATCGGCCTTACCCTTTATTTGAGGCATTAGCCGTCCCATTATTTTTCCTTTGTCACTCGATGTAGTTGCTCCTACTTCTTCAATAACCTTTTTTATTAAATTCGTTAGTTCGTCTTGGGATAATTGTTCTGGCAAGTATTCTTGTAATATTTCAAGTGCAATAGATTCACGTTCCGCCAAGTCAGAACGGTTTCCCTGTTCAAACATTGTTAAGCTTTCTCTGCGCTCTTTGACTTGTTTGGCGACTACATCAAGCAAACCAGCCTCATCGAGTTCTTTCAGCTGGTTTTTCTCAACTAGTTGTATTTGGCTCTTCAGAAATCTTAAAGTTTCTAATCTAGATTGATTACGACTGCGCATTGAATCTTTGATATCTGATTCCAGTTGTTCGCGTAAGGCCATGGCAACACCGTAACTATTGGATTACTATCTAGTATATGTCACCCTGTTACTTGAAGTATATACTTCAGTGTATTTGAGAGTTAGATTTGAAGGGTAGTTATGCGCTAGTATGCAACTTGGAAGAGCAAGCAGAATTCACGGTGGGTAAGCTTGGCGTAAAATCTTTTGATGCTGGTTATTACATATATTTTGGTAGTGCTTTGAACGGGCTTGAAAACAGGGTTAGTAGACATCTGCGGTCTGATAAAAAACTCCACTGGCATATAGATTATCTTCTTGAGAGAGCAATAGTGAAACAGGTATGGGGTTATCATTCGTCTAGACGCGTCGAATGTGAGTGGACTAATACTGCTATATCAGTGTTTAATTGTGATATGCCCGTATTGAAGTTTGGATCATCAGACTGTATATTTTGCGCATCTCATTTAGTAAGAGTTTCTAGCATGTCTGTGATAACCGATATAAGAGAATATTTGGAAAAACATATAATCCGTCGTAAATTTGACTATGTAAAGAATGTATAACACGCTATTGTAATGGCGAAGTGAGCTTATGCCAGAAAAATATGAGAAAGAAATCGAAGATATATTAGCTAATTATGGTGAATCTGAAAGCCCTGTTGAAGGTCAATATCCACAGCAACAAGCGGGTCATGTACAGGAACCCGGATTTAGCAATAGTTCAAAGCGCCGTAAATTTTCTTTTGCATTAACCCCCGCGAAAATTATGATATTGGGAGCAGCGGTGCTGTTGCTAGCGTGGATACGGTTCCCGTTATTGATTTGGCCAGCACTTGGAATATTCCTCATGGCATATCTCCTGATATATCGTAAACCTGGCAGTGGTTCCACTGGTTATGAAAAGAAATGGCGCGGGAAAGTAATCGAGGAACGTAAGTCGGCATGGGAAAAAGTTAAAGCCTGGCTTCGTAGCTAGGGAACGTAAGTAATGGTGGTATATTGACTACTAATCGGCCAAGTACTCTGCTATGGCAATGATCATACTTCCCATGTGAGGGTGCTCTGGTTCAACGTCTACTGAGATTCCAAGATCGTTTAATCTCTTTGTGCATACCGGCCCGACGGAAGCAACGACGATTTGTCCCGATAAATCAGATATCAATGAATCCTTGCTTTGGTGCTTCTCAGCTATATTCAGTAGATTTGGTACTTGTGGTTGGCTGGTAAACGCTAAAACGTCTATTTGTCCATTAGCTATGTCGTTGATCATGTTTACGACGGGAGTCTGATCCTCTGGTAATCCCCATGAATACAATGATACCTCTTGGACACTAGCTCCTCTGTTGGATAGTTCTTGAGACAATATGCTGTTCGCAGCGCCATATTGTTGTATCGCTATCCTTTTTCCTGTCAGAGGAGTATCTGGAAGTGCTGCTATGAGGTCTTTTGTAGTGTATGGCTCAGGTGGCATGATATCTATGTGAATCTTATTCTTTCTTAGAACACTTGCCGGTTTTGGGCTTCTCGCTATTATTGTCGTTTTATCGAGTGCGGTGAGAAACTCATTTTCAAGCCCCATTGAATTGGAAGTTTCTATAAGGGCAGCCGTTCCTACTCCGGTTTGTAGAACTATAGCATCAAGTGTGCCTGAGCACATGTCGTGAACTATCTGGTGGACCGTCGGGTCATCTTTTAAGTATATTTCTTGTAATACTGGTGCGGAATACGGAGTGCCTCCGTGCCGAGTGATTAGAGATCCCATCTGGCTAGACATACGGGATTCCACGAATGCGATTACTTTGTTGTCTAAAGATGGAGGCACTTTATCTGCTCTAGACCGCGCATTCACCTTCGCCACGCTCGAGTACGTACAAATCAGTTCTTTCCCAGTCCACATACATGTCTGAACCGGGTTGAGTGTTTTCTCCAGTCTCTTGAGCTTTAGCGGCGATAGTGGTTACTTCTTCAAGCCCTACTCTGTTAAGGAATTGGTTAAATAATTCATTCTCATTCTGTCGGTTGTCTTTGTAATATGTGACGATGCTTTTAACAACAGAAGGTACGAGCTTGGAAGGCACTTTAACTTTTGGAATACGGGTGCCTATCTGGGAATCTTCTACGCGATTATCTCCGTAGTTACCTCCCAAGAATAGTTCGAAAGCGGGTATTTGGTTGCCATCTGGTCCTTTCATAGCTCCGCCGTGGAATCCTATATTAGCGATGTGGTGCAGGCCACATCCATTTGGACAACCACTCATCTTGATTCGTATCTTTTTTACACCATCGTCTTCCAGCAACTCATCCCATGTGCCGAGCTCTGATCTGATGGCTTGCGCTAGACCCATTGACGATGTAATACCTAGCTTGCAACTGTCCGTTCCTGGGCAGGAGACAACGTTAGTTATCTCGTTAGCCCCACCCTCAGAGAGATCAATATCTTTTAAGGCCTGCCATACAGTTGTCAGGCAATTATCGGGTACCCATCTTAAAACTAGATTCTGTTCCTGGGTGGCATGTGCTTTGCCACCAGTGTAGGTGCGCATTATATTAGCAAGTCCTCTAAATTGCTCGGGGCTTATATTACCGCGTACTGGTTTAACATGGACAAGATTGTATCCAGCTTGTTTCTGTGCTTCAACGTTACTAGCAAGCCAATATTTGTACTCTCCGTCTTCAGTGTGTCCGTTTGTGGAAGTGTTAGGTACAGTAGGCGGAGTCTCTAATTGAACGTCTTCGGCTTCCATAAGAGGAACTGCGTCTATTGGACCTATTTGGTCTAATTCTGTATCTACTAGCTGTCTGAATTCGTCTAGGCCGATGCGGTCAATTAAGACTTTTAATCTGGCCATCATACGATTTTTTCTGAGCATGTCTGAGTTGTTGAACACTGTCCAAATTGCTAGGCCGACCCGTAGATAATCCTCTTCGGCGACGAATTCATATAATGGCTTCGCTAAACGTGGCATTATTGAGGTGCCGCCGCCAACAAAGACTTTGAAACCCCGTTTAGGCTGACCGTTAACGTCTTTGATTTGGGCAACGTAAGTTAAGTCTTGTATAGCAGCCATTACTGTGTCGCGGCTATCGCAACCTGTGAAGGCAGTTTTAAACTTTCTCGGAAAACCTTGTGTTATTGGATGCCGTACCCCGAATCTTACATAGGCTGTTAAATAGGGTGTTGGATCAAATATTTCATCGGAGCAGACTCCAGCATCGTATGGGCCAACCACGTTTCGAACAGTGTTACCGCATGCTTCGCGACTACTTAGGCCAACGTCTCCGAGTTTTCTCATGATAGCTGGGCAGTCGGGCAGTGGTATGTGGTGAATTTGTATATTCTCACGGGTCGTAATATGACCTTTGTTTAGAGGAGCATATTGTTCAACAATATCTCCAAACGCTTCTGCGGCATCGGAGGTAAGTATACCGCCAGGTAATTTCACTCTTATCATTTGTACGTCGGCTTGCCTCTGACCGTATATACCTTGTCTAAGGCGGAATGGAGTGAATTCTGCGTTATCCTGCTCTCCTGCCAAGAATTTGTATGATTCCCCTTCAAATCTTTGGACTTCGTCTTCCATGAAAGGGATTATGCCGTTAGATTTCTTACTTAGCTCTACGCTTTTATCGTGTATTTGTTCTTGGGTGTCGTTTGTTTGGCTGGCCAATTAGGTTCCCTCCTACATTTTGACAAATAAAAACACCCGCACAGTTAATACTTGCGGGTGCAGCGGGATAGTCTCGGGTATGAGCTATCTGCCCCCTATTTAGGGGGACAGGTACAGAGGCAGTTGCAGATAGCTAAGATATTCATTAGCACAGAGTCTATCGTGAATGACCTTCATTGTCAACGAACATGATGTACAGTTTCTACGTTTTTACGTTTATGATTTGACTAGTTGTCCGGTTACTAAGAAGATTACTCTTTCGGCAATATTAGTGGCTCGGTCTGCTATGCGTTCCAGATCATGGGCGACCCACATAAGATATGTGGCACGCTGAGTAGTAGTAGGGTCACTGATCATTAGTGCAATCAAATCTTTGTAAATCTGGTCGTACAGGTTATCTACCTCATCGTCGTCTTCGCACACTTGCCTAGCTAATGCAGAGTCTCTCCTTACAAGTGCATCAAGGCTTCGTTTTAGCATGTCACTGGCCTTTGCAGCCATCTTAGGGATATCAACGAGAGGTTTTACAGGAGGGTCGTTACCCATCATTACTCCTATTTTACCTATACCCTCGGCATAGTCCCCCATACGCTCTAATTCCACTGATATGTGTATTACCGACATCAACGTTCGCAGATCAATGGCTATAGGCTGTTGCGTTGCTATGAGGTCTATTGCTTTTTCCTCAATTTGATTTGTCTTCTGATCGATAATATCGTCTTGTGACACTACTTTATGTGAGAGTTCGATATCACGAGTTTTCAGTGCTTCAATTGCATCTACAATAGCTTTTTCTACAAGACCTCCCAGAAGTAGTAGCTCTTCTTGGAGAAGTTTTAAATTTCTATCGAAATCTGCCCTAACCATCTGGTTGCTCCTTTCTGAACATTAGTCGATTGTCTAGGTAATAATATGCAGTGGAATTGCCACTTTTCGGAATAATAGGGAATAGTATATACCAATCCCGGTATGCTACGCTAATTCCCGGCTCGAATCCTATGGTTTAAAATAACCGGAAATAGTCAAAATCGGTTTTTATAAATTGTCGATCGATATATTTTGAGGTGAGAATTGGACGCAAATCTAACGTTGAGCGTTGTAGATCAATCTCCAATGCGGGAGGGAGGTAATTCTGGTGACGCATTACGTGAGACTATAGAATTGGCCGTTGCCGTAGAAAGGATGGGATACAGTAGATATTGGGTTGCTGAACATCACAATCTACCCAACTTTGCGGGGACGAGCCCTGAGATGCTGATCGGTCAGATCGCCGCTAGAACTCAGACTATTAGGGTTGGAAGTGGTGGAGTTATGCTGTCACATTACAGTGCCCTTAAAGTCGCAGAGAATTTTCGGTTTTTAGACTCACTTTACCCAGATAGGATTGATCTGGGTATCGGTCGTGCTCCAGGAAGTGACCAGCTGACAATGTCAGCTTTGGCATATCCGGCTTATCCCAAAGGCATTGAACATTTCCCCAGGCAAGTTTCAGACGTAGTAGGTTATTTGTCCGGTTCTCTACAAGACGGACATCCATTTGCCGATGTCTCAGCTTCCCCGGGGGAAGCGACCACCGTACCACAGATCTGGTTGTTGGGTTCAAGATACGAGAGTGCTTATATGGCGGCACAAATGGGATTGTCATTTGCTTATGCCCATTTTTTTGGTACAGGAGCTCAAGATGGTCCTGATATAGTAGAAGGATATAGGAAGAATTTCCAACCGTCAGAATATTTAGCCGAACCTCAGGTGAATGTGGGGGTTCATGTGGTTTGTGCGGATACAGAAGAAGAGGCTTTAAATATCGCTGCTAGTCGAAATTTGGCTAGACTTTTTTCGGTGACTGGTCGAGCGAAAGGTATTCCTAGTGTGGAAGACGCTCGAAATTACCAATATTTGACCGATGAAGAAGTCTTTGTGCAGCAATATGGTCGCAATTGTGTGGATGGAGATCCTGATCAAGTTAAGGCTAAACTTATGTCTATATCTGAGAGATATGAGACTGCAGACCTAAGTATAGTAACAATATGCCATTCCTACCAGGATAGGGTTAAGTCTTATGAATTGGTAGCCGACGCCTTTGACCTGTCGTGATTAGTGTACGAATCATGCTCCTACCTTGACCGCTAAATCTATGAAGTCTTTCGCTACGACATTGAATGATGGGTCTGGGGTGGGATCAGGTGTTTTGTCAGGACCATGTTCTAATGGCCGAGGGATAAAGGCGGTTCTCAGTCCCGAACGTGCTGCGGCCAGGAGATCGCCTTGGTGAGCTGCTGTCATGACAACCTGGTCGGGTGTCAGGCCTAAAAGCCGGACATTTGCTAGATAACTCTCAGGTTCTGGTTTGTAATGTTGAGCTACTTCGGCTCCTAATATACAGTCCCAAGGCAGGCCACCGTTCTTAGCCATATTTGTCATTAGTGCCACATTGCCATTGGACATGGTAGAAATGATGTATTTACCTTTAAGTCTGTACA
>VFFT01000069.1 GCA_009392775.1 SAR202 cluster bacterium
GAAAACTCGGGACGATCATCGACAACCTGTACCGTATACCCTAAGCTATCAGCTAGATCCGCTGTCGCTTTACCAACATGACCTCCACCTACCATTATCAGGGTTGGAGGAGTTGTAAAGCCTTCAATGAAAACTTCTAAGCCCTCATCAGTAATGAAACTCTCAATAGCACCCAAGTCCGCTACCTTCATAGCTATATCTGTCGCTTTTTTATCCAGAGCAGTACTGCCTAGTGAACCATATACTGTTCCGTCTACGCTTAATAGCAACTTGGACCCAAGGAGGCCAGATTTGCTTGCATCCGCCACTACAGTCGCCAAAGCGACCGGTTGACCACCCTCATATGCATCTAAAACCTTCTCGCCAATATCCTGAAAGTCCTTGCCATCAGTCATAGGCTCTAAATAAAAATACATAGTTCCACCGCACACTAAACCATCGCGAGCCGCTATATCCTCATTCAGGAAATACTCCTTGAATTCTGGTCCGGAATTACTACGCAACATCTCTCTAGCGGCAAACCAAATATCACCTTCAACACACCCACCTCCAAGGGTACCCACGCCGCTACCATCTTCCTTAACTAGTAACATCGCACCGGATTTTTGTGGTGTCGAACCTTTGGTCCTAACTACGGTCGCTAAGACACACGGTTGGTCCTTTCGGAGTAAATCAACTGCCTCTTTAATAACTTCTTTCATAATCAGCCTCTATTACTACAACTTATGAAGCCAAAGTGCTACTACTATCATTTTACATCTATCATTTTACATCGTGAAAACGCATACATGCATTGTTAATATAGGATTAACACTAAAATTAAGCGCACCCGGATCAAACCAGGAATTCATTCGAAGGATTAGGCGTTCTCTAGGTGTTCTCCCGGCAGATTAATATGATTATAACTTATATCGATATATTCTAGCCCGAAAAGCAATATTCAAGCCAATAACTAAGCAACAATATGTAAAGTAGCTCTTGAAATGAGGTATAATATTCACATATTTATGTCTATAGTCGCAATCACAAATAATAATGTAAAACAGTCAATGGGGTACGTGAATATTTTAGAGTCTATGGGAGCCACTCCAAGAGTGATAACTCCTCAGGATAGCGAGCCTTTAAAGAACCTCATGCACGACGTTTCAGCAATTCTATTAGGCGATGGCCCAAGCATTTGCGCCTCATTTGAACATACGAATGCCCAAGATGACCACGTTAAAAGTGTGGATCTTGATGAGTTTGAACTAAACATTACGAGAAAAGCGTTAGATCTAGATTTGCCTATTCTAGCTATTGGAAGAGGACTACACATATTAAATATATGCCAAGGAGGCAAAGCGCCTTTACCGATAGAAGGACATTCAGAGTACCATTCCGACTCAGACAAAAAGTTAGTCCATACTATTTATCTATCACCTGGAGCAAAGGCATCTGCTGTTATAGGCAGCGCAGGATTTTTCAGAGTGAACAGCAATCATACTTGTGGGATACGCGAAATACAGAGATCGCCTAAGCTAATGAGTACAGCTTATTCTGTCGAGGATGGAATTATAGAAGCGCTTGAAAGTCCTGAGCATAGTTGGGTAATAGGATTCCAATGCAATCCCGAATTACAGGACCAGGTGCCTCGAAGCTTCTCTAACTTATTCCTTGCCTTAGTTGAACGGTCAGGCGTAGAACCATGACATAATCGCGATACACAATACCAATGGAACAAGTTCTAATAATTGCTAATTAATACAGCCGCCTAAATAGCCGAAGATAGCACCACCCCGAAAAGGAGTACATATGGTAACCACGAACGACACGAATCCAGACGGGAGAATTAATCCAGTACGAATAGTCGACGAGATGCGAACGTCGTACCTAACATACGCTATGAGCGTCATAGTATCCAGAGCCCTTCCGGACGTTCGAGACGGGCTCAAGCCTGTTCAACGCAGGATACTTTACGCAATGCAAGACATGGGTATCAGACCAAATGGCCAACATAGAAAAAGCGCTCGAATAGCGGGGGAAGTACTGGGTAAATTTCACCCTCATGGAGAATCCTCAGTCTACGATACCCTAGTAAGAATGGCTCAGCCATTCTCTATGCGATATCCACTAATAGACGGTCAAGGCAATTTTGGAAGCGTAGACGGAGATCCCCCTGCAGCCATGAGATATACCGAAGCACGCCTGGCTAACATTGCAGATGAACTACTAACCGATATCGATCAGGACACAGTTGACTTCCTACCCAATTTCGACGATTCGATGCAAGAACCGTCAGTCCTGCCAAGCAGATTACCTAACATGCTTGTGAACGGAGCCTCAGGCATAGCCGTAGGTATGGCCACTAATATGCCCCCTCATAACTTGAGTGAAATCTGTGACGCTATATGTCATGTAATAGAGAAACCTGACTGCAGCGTAGACGATCTGATTAAGCTAGTCCCTGGACCAGATTTTCCAACCGCAGGGATAATAAGAGGAACATCGGGGATCATAGATGCCTACACCACTGGCCGCGGCAGAATAGTAATGGAGGCAGATACTGAGATCGAAGAGATGCGTGGCGATCGCAGAAGGATAATCATAAACGAACTACCCTACCAAGTTAACAAGGCTAATCTGGTAGAAAAAATAGCCCAACTGGTAAGAGATAAAAAAATTGACGGTATTTCTGATATTCGTGATGAATCTGACCGACATGGTATGAGAGTAGTGATTGAACTTAGGCGAGACGCTCAACCCAGCATAGTTCTCAACAATTTATATAAACACACGTCCATGCGATCTTCATTCAACACTATCATGTTGGCATTGGTAGACGGCCAGCCTCAAGTACTCACTCTCAAACGTGCATTGTCTTTATTCATTGACCACCGGAAGGAGGTTATTCGTAGACGATCTGAGTTCCAGTTACAAAAGGCTCGCGACCGTGACCACATAGTTCAAGGATTATTACTAGCATTAGATCAAATGGATGAGATTATAGCGACCATTAGAGCCTCAGATGATGTCGAAGTTGCACGAACTAACTTAATGCAAAGATTTGACCTAGACCAAATTCAAGCTCAGGCTATCCTAGACATGCAACTAAGGAGACTAGCTGCTCTAGAACGAGAGCGACTAGAAAATGAACACAATGATCTTGTTGCTACTATTTCCAGCCTCCTAGAACTACTCGCCAGTCCCGAGAAAATACTGAATGCTGTAAAGACGGAAACACGCAAATTAAAGAAGGATTTCGGAGATGCGCGCCGGACCGTCATACATCTAGACGAGGTAGAAGATCAGACTATAGAACAATTCATACCTCACCAAGATGTCGTAATTACCCTCAGTCAGAAAGGTTATATTAAGCGTGTCCCATCTGATACGTACAAGACCCAGCACCGTGGAGGTAAAGGTGTCCGTGGCATGACAACACGAGACGACGACGCACTAAAAGAACTCGTCGTCGTCGATACACATGACACTCTATTGTTTTTCACAAATCGGGGTCGGGTGTATCCTCTTCGAGTTTTTCAGCTCGCTCCAGATACCTCACGAACTAGCAGAGGCACTCTGCTAGTAAACTTGATTCCCCTCGGCCCGGGTGAACAAATCCAGACTATGCTTGCCACCAAGAACCCCAAAGAGGGGGATTTATTAGTATTAGCAACCCAACTAGGTGAGGTCAAAGCGTTGAAAGAAGGTGCTCTATCAAACATCCAAGCCAGAGGATTAATAGTCATGGACTTAGAACCCGGAGATGAACTAGTAAGCGTCAAACAATTAGGAGACGCGCAAGATGTTGTTATGGTCTCGGAGACAGGACAAAGTATAAGATTTCCTATTAGAAACCTTGCTCCCAGATCTCGTACAGCCGGTGGAGTACGAGGTATGAGATTAAGGCAAGATGACAAAGTAGTAACTATGCTTACTGTAACACAGGATGACAGGTTACTAGTGGTCAGCGAAGGCGGCTACGGAAAAGCAACACCTCTATCCATGTATCCTACACAAACTAGAGGCGGCCTAGGGGTAAGGACATTCAAAGTCACTGATAAAACCGGAAGAGTAGCAGCCGCCCGTGTAGTATCTGAAAACGAAGGTCAAGAAGTATTCATCATTTCTGCTATGGCTCAGGTAGTTCGGATAAACCTCGAGGATGTACGAATTACTGGTCGAGACACCCAAGGCGTCATTGTATGGCGAGACAGAGACCCGGATGACTACGTAGCCTCGATAGCATGTTTCCAGGAAACGGATTACACCAAGGAACTACCCGAAGCAAACTCAAAGAAGTCTGACGAAGAGTAGAAACGTACAACGGCCAGTATGTAGTATTCTGCATACTGGCCTCAACAACTCCCCGTCGCGGGGACTACGGATTCGTAGCACATCATAACAGTTTCGAGTGCACCATCAGTGTAAGTATCGATTTGTTTCGTAACCTCAATTACCGTATAATTAAATTTGGTCAAATAAAGCAGTGTCTCCCCAATAAAAGGATTACTGATGAAATTGGTGTTCATTCACGGAGCTGGCAGTTCAAGTTTATCCTCTTACTATCAACTAAGGCACTTCCGTAATTCGAAAGCCCTTGACCTTCCTGGGCATCCTAACGGAAAGCCATGTATATCGATAGAAGGATATCTGGAATGGGTTCGAGGGTTCATAACTGCTCGTAGATATAAAGATGTCATACTTTGTGGACATTCTATGGGCGGCGCCATAGCTATTCAGCATGCCCTAAAATACCCAGATGAGATCCGAGGTCTAATACTCATGGGTACAGGTGCAAAGCTAAGAGTACACCCTGACTATCTTGAACAATGTCGAAATCCAGGTAATAACTATAATGAATGGATGCAACATCAAGAGAGCTATTTCAAAGGCGTTGAATCTGATATACAGAGAGTTCTGATGCAAAGAGCTCAAGAAATTGGACCACAAGTCGAATTGAATGACCTATTAGCATGCGACTCTTTTGACGCGATGGATAAAGTCGAAAATATTAAATTGCCGACACTCATATTGTGCGGAGATCAAGATCAGATGACACCCAAAAAATATTCTGATTACTTATCTGACAAGATAGATGGTTCTGAAAAGCGTGTAATTGATGATGCGCAACATTTCGCACAGCTACAAAACTACAAGCAAGTAAATGCTCATATAGAAGAGTTCGTAAATTCCATTAAATAATTACTAGGCTTTGTTCGGATGGTACCAGCGACTTTGATAAAACATCAGCGGTTCGCATTCTTCACCTTGGCTAAGATTTACTACCTCTCCGACATAGATAGTATGGTCTCCGTAGACGTGTGTGCCAGATACGTTACAGCTAAAGGAAACCATCGCATTTTCTAGAACAGGCACTCCAGCTTCATCGATATTATAGGTATAGTCCGCATCTCCTTGCCGATCTTCTGGCCGTTTTGCAAAATACGCCCCCAGATACTCCTGTTCCTCCGCTAATATATTTACTCCGAATGTACCATTATTGCTCACAAATCCATGCGTGTTCGTTCCATGGGCAACACACACTAAGACCGTTGGAGGATCTAAACATACAGAGGTGAACGAGTTGGCAGTCATTGAATGTGGTTCACCTTTGTCATCAACACTCGATACTACCGTCACTCCTGTAGCAAATTTTGACATAGCAGTTCTAAAATCATCTCTGTTAACCACTCTTCAGATATCTCCTTAAATTTCGTGTAATTATAACCATGTTATCGCCCATATTGTACATTATTATCGTATCAACGATCACCTAGCCCTAATAGCAACGTTACTCATACAGAGTAAACCAATCAGAACAATTAATACAATCACTAGCATTCATAATTTGCGTGTCTAGTTTCGCAACCGAACCTTTGGGAAGCAAATTTTGAAAATGGTCAGGATATGTTAATTGAGCAAGTATCTCTAGACCATTGACTATACGCGGGCCAGGCCTGCTGAGATATACATGATCAATCAGGTACACCTCACCGTGCTGAACGGCTGGTACATCATACCAACCATCTTGTTTCACCAGCCACGACACTTCCCTGGCATTCCTATTGATATCAGATGAACAAAGATCAATGAATAGCTTGTCGGGAGCATATTCCACGACTTCTTGCCATTTTATTCTTTGGGCATCACATCCCGATTGATAAGCAGTCACTCCTACCACATTCAATACATCAGCAATCCAGTGCCCACCAATAACCAGAGGATCCACCCCTTCTATAGAAAAAACTTTTGGACGCTTTTTGACAGCATCGATGCCATGAACAATTCTCGCAATTCGCTCTCGCATGCTCTGCAATAATTGTCGCGCAGCCATTGGAACGCGACAGGCCTCCCCGATTTGATCAATAGTAGTTAATATTTCGTCTAATGTCCTAGGGTTTAAAACTAGAACCTCTGGGAGTATATCCAAGTTAACAAGGGTCTTCTCTACGGTTCCAACATCTACTTCACAGAAATAACACAAGTCTTGAGTTAGTACGACATCAATATTTGAATTCACGAACAGCTCTTCATCTACAACATATGGGGATCCACCAGACTCCAGAATGTTTCTCATTTCTGCTTCCACTTCAGCACTGGAAAGATTGGCAACTTCGATGCGACTCCTTGAAACGATAGGCTTTTTCGTAGCTTCTTCAGGATAGTCGCAAAGATCTGTAACACCTACGATAGAATCGCCTAAACCCAGAGCAAAAGCTATTTCGGTGCCACTCGGTAATAAAGAACATATATTCAATGTACTATCCCTGACAGAAAACTAGCCCAGCCGAGGCTAAGTGAAGATAACCTCGCCCAAATGTAATGAGATACCTAAGCTATTAAGCTATTTTGTCTAAAAATGAGCGTGAACCTTTCTCAACCCAGGCATTCCAAGAAGTCATCACAAATTTAACACCTCTGTCGATATACCGCTCAACGTTATCATCATTAACTAATGTGCCGGCTACACGCCCCGAGGACACAATCTTATCCAGACTCATATTGATAGCCTCTTGAACTTCTGGATGCCCCGGATTACCAATATGCCCCATGGTTTGTGACAGATCAGACGGAGCGATAAAAAACACATCTATGAAATCGACTTTCAATATTTCATCTAGATTGCGTAGAGCTTCTATTTCCTCCAGCAAAACCACTACCATAGTCTGATCGTTGGCCTTATGGAAATAATCACCAACTCCGTAGGACTGACGACCTGGAAACATACCTCTATAGCCCAAAGGTGCAAACTTACTTGCGCCCATAGCTGCCTCGGCTGATTCACGATTGTTGATGTGCGGAACCACTATTCCCATAGATCCTCTATCCAACGTCCTGGTGATCAGCCCTGGGTCGTTGGAGTTTACTCTGGTTAATGACGACAAACCCCATAGATCACAGGATCTCGTCATATCACTAATATTCTCCCAACTAGGGCTACCATGTTCACACTCAATCCATGCTGCATCAAAGCCTAGAGGTCCTACAAAATCGATTATTTCACTAGTCATATTGCCCATAATACCTGTTGCTACTTGACCTGATGCTAATTTTTCTTTTGCCACATTACTTCGTATTATCGCCATGAAGCCTCTCTTACGAAATTATCTATAAATATATGCCAATTTAAGAATGCAATTTACGCTCATATCCTCTGGGAGTAACCATTCTGTTTTTATGCCGATAGGTTGTAGAATTACCTATAATGACAGTTGTAAACATATCGACAAAACCTATGCTGTCATCTAATTCGCCCAAGGTTGTTATTAACAACGATTGATTCGGTCGGAAAGCATCCTTTACCAGACCAACAGGAGTTGATGGAGCACGATCAGATAACAAGATTTCCCGCGCTTCTAACAGATGATTCTGGCGAGCTTTACTTCTGGGATTGTATATTGCTATGACAAAATCTCCTACAGAAGCCGCTTTTATACGCTTGGTGATTATCTCCCAAGGTGTTAGCAAATCACTAAGACTAATAGCACAAAAATCCTGCATTAAGGGCGAACCTAGTAGCGATGCCGCTGACTGAAGTGCAGAAACTCCTGGAATTACTTGGACATCTGGATTCACACCATCCCAACCCTGCTCCGTCAAAATGGTAAATAGTGGTCCGGCCATCCCATATATACCGGCATCTCCCGAAGATACGAGTGCTACACTATGACCGGAGTTAGCAAGCTCAAAAGTACGATTCGCTCGATCTAGTTCCTCTCCTAATTCCATTGATACTAATATTTGGTCGGATATTAGGTCTGTTATTTGATCTATGTATCCTTTATACCCTACAACAACGTCACAATTGCGAATAATATCCACAGCGCTGGGCGTGGCCATATTACGATCACCAGGGCCTAATCCTATGAGGGAGATCCTACCTGTATTGATTGCGCTATTTGTCATATATACCACTCAAACATCCTAAACCAGGCATTCTTTAATTTTCCTTAATACGTGTAACTGCCACCGTAGCACAGTCACTTCTACGTTTACTCATCACTAGATCGACCGAATCAGCTGCCAAAATTGAAGATGGCTCAGAAACACCCCATACTCCTAGAAGATTGTGAGCTTTTTCTGATCTGTCTAATTGAAAGTCCCATTTACTGTCAGACTCTTTACTGAAAACATTATTCAATGCTTCAACACTGTAAGTATACAAAGGCACTCCATATTTTTCAGTTAACTCTATTAACCCTGGTTCATTTTGTTTTATCTCAGCTGTCGCAAAAGCCAAGATACTAGACAAAGAAAGCCCAACTTCCTCAAAAGAATCAGTTAACAACTGATTCAATTTGTCAACAGAAACGCCTCTCCGACACCCCATTCCTACCACTAAAGACTTAGGATGATATACCACTATATTCTTCCCATCTTGTGAAGCAGCCTTGCATGCCCTTTCTACATTCAGATCAGTTACAACCAATCTAACATCTACACAGTCAGCCAATAACGCTTCTAAATCATCATGCTGATTGACGATATTCGCCAAGGATTCCAGTCCCATGACCCAATCCCTCTGTCCACTATCCTGATAAATGCCAATACTCCCACCGTTTATGATCATGGCGCTTGCCCTGGTAATCATCACAGAGTCACTTGCTAAGACCCAGCCCGACTCTTTCCCCAGGAGATCTATCGATAAGCTTTCCAGTACATGGGAAGCAGAGGTAATCACCGGAATGGACCCTATAACATCGGCAACTTGCTGCGTAGCCTTATCAGCACCTCCTACATGTCCAGACACAAGGCTGACTGCAAATTTACCCATTTCATCTACACAAATTACCGCAGGGTCAACTGACTTGGTTTTAAGATACGGAGCAATTAATCTGACAGACGCGCCTACAGGAAGGAACAAAATTATAATATCGTAGCTATGAAATACTCTACTGATGATAGGGCGAAGCGGAAGATTATAGCTTATATAATCACTAGCATATTCACAGAATCTATTATCAACATATAAATCAGCTTGATCCCGATATGCCTGTTTCAGCTTACTACCAAGTACAGATCCATTTTTGGACACTGCTACTATAGCCGTCTTAGACATTAACCCTACGCTTTTACTGAATCACCAGCCGCAACGGCCTTATCCTTGGCTGACGACCTATTACGACGTGAAGCTTTACGATATAGGTGGGTATAAGTCTCCGAATATAAATGAGACGAAGCACGGTCCTCTGATCTGGTTGAATCTGGTAGTCTAACGTCGGGATTCACAGCCTGACCTACAATGATCACTGCTTGGAGAGTTATTTTGGCCTCTCTGACTTTTGCAGCTATATCAGCCAAAGTACCCCTGATTACCAATTCCTCAGGCCAACCAACTCGATATGCTACGGCAATTGGGGTATCTTTACTATACCCGGCAGATCGCAGTTCCCTTACAATTTTGGTCATCCTAGTTACACTCAAGAATATTACCAAGGAGCATCCATGTGAAGCCAAGCTTTTCAAATCCTCACCTTCAGGTAAAGACACACGTCCTTCAGCCCTGGTCATAATAATACTTTGAGATATTTCTGGAACTGTCAGCTCTGCTTTTAGCACTGCAGCTGCCGCAAATGCCGAACTAACCCCTGGAATTATTTCATAATCTATATTTTCAGATTCTAAAATTCTCATTTGTTCCAATATTGCACCGTAGATCGATGGATCTCCGCTCTGAACGCGTGCAACGGTCTTCCCTTCAGAAACAGCCTTCAGAGTAACTTCCATAATTTGTGGTAGAGCCATAGTCTTACTGCCGTACACTTCCGCGTTCTCATTAGCGTAAGCTACTACTTCCTCTGGGACCAACGAATCGGCATATATAACTACATCAGACTCTTCAATGATCCTCTTTGCTTTTAGAGTCAGTAATTCTGGATCACCAGGACCACCACCAACAAAGTAAACTTTCCCATTCATTTTATTCATAAATACTCACTTCCTAATTATCAATAATGAAAAATAATCGAGATCTTCACTAGACAGCTGGTTGAGGTCTCTTACAACTTCTTCGCTACTAGTAGATGCTCTCCTAACATAAATCCCTTTACCCGCCAATCCGAGTTGTTCTAAATTCGCTAATGCTTGTATCAGGGTCCGATTTACTTTCATTAGAACTATAGTATCGTAATTAGCTATCGCCTCACTTAGGTCATCAATACCGTACACAGCTGGTAGTATAGCCAAACGCTGACCATGGGTAACTAATGGGACACTAGCACTCGCCGCTGCTGCCATCACAGAGGAAACTCCTGGCACTATCTCAACTGTCAAATCGGGGTGATTGCTTTTTATGCTTTCCAATACATACGAAAATGTACTATAAAGCATTGGGTCACCCTCAGTTATGAAGGCCACATCGATGCCATTTTGCAGGATGCCCGCAATTTCTTCGGCCGCCCCTACCCAAGCTGATAGGGCTCCAGCTTCATCGTCAGTAGGAAATGGAACTCGCATTATATCTTGGCGAGTCTCATCTATAAAACCTTTGGCAATAGAGTACGCAAAGCTCTCAGAGCTTGTCGCTGACTGGGGCATACATATCACCGAAACCTCTGTCAACACCCTCTGAGCTTTTATCGTTAGCAGCTCCGGATCACCGGGGCCTACCCCTACACCGTAAAGTGTGCCTTTACTCACAAATCGCTCCCTAGTTTAAAGTGCCTGTTACTATGAATACAGGATTCAGTGCTTGCAATCTTAGTGAACCTTCCAGCATCTCTTTTGATCTAGATGCATTGATCATTACCAATTCGCTTGAAAATCCCAAGGCTTTCATATCGTCATACACCTTCTGCGTGCGTTCCAACAGAGCGAGATTCACAACTATCCGACCACCCTGTTTCATTCTAGTCCTAGACAGTTCTAAAATCCCTTTCAAGCTACCGCCGCTCCCACCAACAAATATTGAGTCTGGATCTTCAAGATTATCTAACACTTCTGGAGCTTCACCCACTACAATCTCGACGTTACCAGATCCATAATTATCAACATTGTTTCTTAATATATCTATGCTTTTCATATCCTTCTCTATCGCATATACAATTCCTGACGTCACAATATGACTTGACTCTATAGCAACTGACCCTGATCCAGAACCTATGTCCCACAAGACACTGTCCGGTCTCAGACCTAAACTATGAATACTGACTGCACGTATTTCCTTCTTAGTAATCTGACCGACCAGTGGAGTCCTTTGTTCAAAAACTTCATCAGGGAACCCATAACGCGAATGTACATTATTAACCACTGGAACCACTCACGTCCTTTTGATCAAGGTGAGGGATGCCCTCGGAAGAAGTTGATGCGCTCGCAAGAAGGGTGCCATCAAAATCAAAGCACATCGCATCTACGATCAAATCACTCGACTGCTGACCAAGTAGCTTGTGACTTTCTTCGCATACCATTCTACACATCACAGGGAAGACATTCATCAAATCATTTTCTTGAGCAATCTCTTGAAAGTGCCTCGCACTACTAGCTTCTTTTATCTCTTGCTGCACTGCTGGTGCTGCGCCACAATCTGATGCAAGACTAGCTAAAAATTCAGTGTCAACACGGTTTCCAGCGACATGAGTTACAAAATACCCCATAGCCATTTTGGAGAACTTACCAACCATACCAACGTGTGTAGCTCTCTTAACATTGCGCATAGTACATCTTTTGAGAGCTGGCCCGCTAAATATTCCAGCCTCTATATAAGCCATTTCAGGAAGAGCTAATAGTGGTTTCGAAAATTCTTCACTTCGGGTCCCGGTAGATAGCACTAAATGAGATAATCCGTTGGTCGCGGCTACATCTATCGCTAAATGCACACTCGCTCTCCAAGAAGCAGTAGAGAAGGGTTGCACGACGCCTGTACTTCCGAGAATCGATATACCACCCAAAACCCCCAGCCTAGAGTTAGTAGTTTTCAGCGCAATTTCCTCTCCACCGGGAACTGATATTTCCACTATGAAGCCAGTTTCAGGATCAAATCCCTGGCTTACGGCAGCCTGTTGAATAGATTCAACAATCATTCTCCTAGGCACCCTAGTGACAGCCGGTTCTCCTACGTCTATTCCAGTCCCAGGACGTGTCACAAGCCCAACACCCTCGCCTCTAGTTATCGTGACACCGCTACGAGTGTGGTCACGTGAGACTTTTACGCATATCTCTGCTCCATGAGTAGCGTCAGGATCATCTCCTCCATCTTTTATCACAGAACATAAAACATGTTCAGAATCAATTATGTCATACCTGTGGATAGTTAATTCAGCTGATTGACCTATAGGCAAATCAATGAGAACTGTCGGCACCTCATCACCGGACAGCAATCTCATTACAGCAGCTTTAGCAGCAGCAGCAGCGGTAGAACCTGTGGTGTAACCAGTACGTAGCTCACGAGGTCCCACAGTCTGCTTGCTATAATCGCTTTCCTCTGATTTGTTGTACATATTTCGGTTAGTCATATATACGCACTCTACTATTATCTCGTCACTACTGATTGTCCCAAACAGTTTTTATACGGTCTGCAGCAACTTGAACTATACGCTCGTCCACTCCTAAAGGAGGCGAAATTATCATGGGCACATCTTTGTACAATTCTTGTAACTTTGATATTCCTCCAACTATGTTCCGTTGCAAAATTAAACCTGGGAAAAATACGTACGGAATACAAACGACAACTTTTACACCCCGTGTCTTAACCAAGGTTTCAACTGCATATTCCATTGTGGGATCGCCATAGTGCGATTGAGCAACTTCAACGGCATATCCAGTACCGAGAGTTTGTTCTACCAAGCTACCAAGTTCTTCAAGCCAAACGCATGAATCGTATTCGCTTTTCGTGCCCGCCTTTACCAAGAGGACGCCTACCGCTCCACCATCTAATTGTGGAATATCATCCTTCATCTCCAACAATCTATCACAGACAACATCAGCCAACCTAGCATCGTAACCTAGACCTTGCGCTAAACGTATTTCCAGGCCCGGCGCCTTGGCTTTAAGCTCTTCCAAAACTTCATCCATCTCTTCAGTCGCATGTTTCCCATTCCCCAATAGATATGGCATGACTACTGCTGTACTGATTCCCTTATCCGACAACAGTTGGATAGCCTGATCAGGATGCGGTTCTATAAATTCAAGGCATGACAGAATAACTTCTGAACTGTCAGAGCCAAGGAGACTTTGCAAAGTCGAAGCAGCCCCTTCTAGCCCAACAGGAGTACTTGGACAATCTCTACACCATCGTTGCGAAGTATTCGCTGGATCCCATGCACATGAACACTCTGACTTGCTAGTTCCCCGCTGGCTCCCATGACATAAAAGCACTATGCCACATTTAGCTCGTGTTAATTCGCTATCTGCTTTCTTATTGTGTTCAACCACTACGAAAAATGCTCTCCTAGATTATTTACATCAGGTCAAGCAATCCGTTTACAGTAGCAGCCGCCGCCGAACTACCTCCACGGTTACCTAGAATAGTTATATAAGGCAAATCTCTTTTTGCGAGTTCATCTTTTGATTCCGCACAAGCTACAAACCCAACCGGCATGCCAATGATCAATGCAGGGTTAACTTTCCGTTCATCTATCAAGTCCAGCAATGCTAAAAGAGCAGTAGGCGCATTACCAATAGCAACTATGGATCCATCAATACTATCCGACATTTCTCTGATAGCAGCCACGGACCGAGTCGTGCCCTCTCTCTTTGCACGCTCTGAAACCTCTGGAGTATCAATTTCGCACCTGGTTTGTATATTACTCCGCGACAAGTGAGATTTAGATATACCGACTTGCACCATTCTTACATCCGTTAACACAGATTTAGAACTTCTAAGGGAATCCAGTCCGCGTTCAACAGAGTTCTGGCTAAACCTGACTGAATCTGCTATGACTGGATCACCTTCAGCACGTACTATTCTGAACAAAATATATTTTTCGTGATTACTCAAATCTTTAGGGTAGATTAAGTTCTCCTCCACCATCTCTAAACTGGTACGATCTATTTCGTCAGGGAGCAAAGCCAATCTTTCAACTAACGACATATAGTTTCTTCCTGGACAAAACTCTTTTCAATTAAATAACCCCCCTGGCATTGCACGATCAGGGGGGTCAACTTACATCACGGATCTCTCTTAAGAATACCACCGTAGACATTAAATCGGTGTCCCTGTTAGCGCAGGGTTGGAACCTCTCTCCCTCGGCGGGTCTCCTGACTCACGGATCCTAGCTCACCGATGCCTTCCCACTCTTTCGACGCAGTGGCTTCAGTTCGGTTTGCTCCCCGCACACAGTGGCGCAACCGCGACGGATTTAAACCGTCTTCCCCTTTAAACACGAAGATTACCTTAGGAGATATCTATTTTTCTTAGCACTAATAATATTGATTACAAGTTAAGCTTGATTCGTAATATAGACCAGCCCAATAATGATGTCAACAAACTGTACTCACACTGTTTTGACCAACGTGTTGTTACCTCATATAATCGAGCGATCACACATGGACTAGATATTATGGAAAAACTGGTTCTAGAACCCATACGAAATATTTCTGGAGAGTTGCATCTCCCAGGTTCAAAAAGTTTGTCAAACAGACTTCTCCTCTTGTCTGCTATATCAAAAGGGCAGACCGAAGTATATAACGTTCTCGATAGTGACGATACGAGTTACATGTTACAAGCCCTAAACGCTCTAGGAATCAGATACGATATATCTAATGACAGGAGAACGTGCCTCATATATGGTTCGGGAGGACCGTTCCCATCTCTTGAAACAGACCTCTATTTAGGAAACGCAGGAACAGCCGTACGCCCACTATCTGCCGTTTTGTGTGCAGGCAAGGGAAACCACACGGTACGTGGTGATCAACGCATGTACGAACGGCCAATAAAGGACTTAGTCGACTGCTTAAGGCAGTTAGGCGCCAATATTGAATACTTAGCCAACGACGGATTCCCCCCCCTTAAGATTAGTGCCGATGGACTCCAAGGGGGTCAAGTCAGTATAAAAGGTAATATCTCAAGCCAGTATCTCACAGCAATGCTGATAACCTCTCCTTTATCTCAATCACCAATCAAAATCAATGTGGTCGGCGAACTAGTTTCCAAACCTTATATCGATATGACCCTTTCAGTAATGAATAAGTTTGGAGTAAATGTCATCAACGATAACTACCAATCATTCACAGTCTCAGGGAATGATCAATACATATCCCCAAAAACTGTTTTAGTAGAAGGAGACGCTTCATCGGCAAGTTACTTCATGGCGGCAGCGGCTATCAGAGGTGGCTCTGTTCGGTTACGTGGAGTAGGCTCAGGAAGCATACAAGGCGATGTACAAGTCACTCAAGTCCTGCAAAAAATGGGCGCTAAGGTCACCATGGGTACAGACTGGATACAAGTCGAGAAGAACACGTTATCCGGAGTAGATTTGGATCTAAACCACATACCAGATGCCGCTATGACTATAGCTATAACTGCCCTATTTGCAGATGGTCCAACTACAATACGTAATATAGGAAACTGGAGAGTTAAAGAAACAGACCGATTATCGGCTATGGCTACAGAATTACGGAAAGTAGGAGCAGAAGTAATAGAAGGACAAGACTACTTGGAAATCACCCCACCCGCAAAGGTACTAGCCGCTACAATAGATACATACAATGATCACCGTATGGCTATGTGTTTTTCATTAGCCGCACTAGGTGAAGCGCCTATAACGATCAACGACCCAGGATGTGTATCGAAGACTTTTCCAGAATATTTTGAATTATTCTCTAGCCTGTGCTCTCAATAAAAGAGAATCATTCCTTCTTTAAGACACTACTATATTAACCAAACGCCCTGGTATATATATAGCTTTACGTACCGTGTTTCCTTCTGTATACACCTTAACTTTTGTGCTGTTTAAAGCTAGATTCTCTGCCGTGTCTTGATCTATATCAACTGGGACGTCGATTCTATCACGTACTTTGCCATTTACTTGAACCACCAAGGTAACCGTATCCTCTGAAGCTAATTGCTCGTCCCATTCTGGAAAGGCATTTTGATGAATGCTATATCCGTACCCATTTTTCTCCCAGAGTTCTTCGGAAATATGTGGCGCTATTGGTGCAAGAATTAGCAGAAACTTCTTGACACAATCTTGCCATATCTGTGAATTGATACTCGAGTCACCCCATATCTTGCTTAAATGATTAGAAAACTCCATTAACGCCGCTATAGCTGTATTGAATTTAAATCTATCAAGTTCTACATAGCATTTTCGGATCGTTTGATGAAGAAGTTTTACTGTCTCTTTGCATTTTTCATCATCAGAAACAGTAGCATCTAGCACCGACCCGTCTCTTTCGCACAAAACCCAAACTCTGTTTAGCCAGCGCGCGATACCATTTATTCCAACATCACTCCATGGGCCACCTTGATCCCATGGTCCTATAAACATCAGAAAACACCTGACGGCATCAGCACCCAAGTCACCAACGACATCGTCAGGGTTCACCACGTTCCCCCTGCTTTTACTCATTTTTTCGTGGTCTTCACCAAGAATAACACCCTGGTTGAAAAGTCTGAGAAATGGTTCGTCAAATTGCACCACTCCAGTATCTTTCAGAGCTTTAATAAAAAACCGTGAGTAAAGAAGATGCATTACAGCATGTTCTGCCCCACCTGTATATTGGTCTACCGACATCCAATTATGTACAGATTCTGGATCAAATGGAGAATCAGCAGAATTAGGGCTCGTATAGCGAAGCATATACCAGGACGAGTCAAAGAAAGTATCCATCGTATCAGTTTCTCTACGAGCTGCCGATTGGCAGTTTGGACAATCTACATTCACGAAATCCGAATTCGCAGCCAGTGGAGATTCTCCAGAAGGTGTAAAGTCTGCGTCAGGCGGAAGTAGAACAGGTAAGTCCTCTTCCGGCACCGGCACTATGCCACAATTATCGCAATAAATCATCGGTATAGGAGTACCCCAATATCTTTGCCTAGATATCAACCAGTCCCTAATACGATAGGAAATCGTCGTATACCCCCAGCCTTTGGTTTCAATATCTGCAGATATAGCTCGTATGCCTTCTGCATTAGTCATGCCGTCGTATGCCAGCGAATTAGTCATAAATCCATCGGCTATATAGGCTGCAGTAGGCTCACTTCCATCCCAATCTATTGGCGCAATTACAGTCCTAATCGGCAATTTGAACTTTTGCGCAAAATCGAAATCTCGGGAGTCATGTGCAGGAACTCCCATCACAGCGCCAGTCCCATATGTAGTCAATACATAATCGGCTGTATATATCGGAATTTCCTCCCCATTAACCCTATTCACAGCGTAAGAACCTAGAAAAACACCAGTTTTATCTTTGTCAGCAGAAAGCCTATCTACTTCTGAAGCCTGTCTAGCCTTATTAACGTACTCATTTACTTCCTTTCGCTGCTCTAGAGTAGTCAACTCCTCTACAAGAGGATGCTCAGGTGCCAATACTAAAAACGTGACCCCAAAAATAGTGTCTATTCGCGTAGTAAATGCTCTAATTTCGCGAAGCGATACATTACAATGCTCAATGTCAAAACTGATTTCCACTCCGTCACTGCGACCTATCCAGTTACGCTGCATTGTTAATATTCTTTCAGGCCATTCCAACAAACCGGAGAAATCTAACAGATCTTCACAATAGTCAGTGATCTTAAGAAACCACTGCTCCAAATCCCTTCTGGTTATCTGCGTATCGCAACGTTCACAAGCTCCATTAAGCACCTGTTCATTTGCCAACACGGTCTGACACGACGGACACCACACTACAGGCGCCTGTGACCTATATGCCAGACCCTGGTTAAACAGTTTTAGGAATAACCATTGATTCCATTTATAGTACTCTGGCAAACAACAAATAACTTCCCTATCCCAATCGTATATAGCTCCTAGAGACCTAAGTTGGCGCCTCATATTGTCGATATTGCTCATCGTCCATTCATGGGGATGAATTCCCCGACTTATTGCAGCATTTTCAGCGGGCAGGCCGAATGCATCAAAACCTATCGGATGAAGAACATTGTAGCCCTGCATACGCTTGAAACGAGCATGGCAATCAGCAGGAGCCATGGCGTACCAATGCCCTATATGTAAATCACCTGAAGGATACGGATACATGGTCATCTCATACCATTTAGGCTTATCAGTCTCATCAGATACTTTGTGCAACCCGTCTGTTTCCCATCGTTGTTGCCATTTGGCATCCATTACAGAAGGGTCATATCTAAGTTCGACTTGTCTGGGGTTAGTAGACATTCTTAACTACCTCTAATCACTTAACAGTACAGAATTCATAGTATACAAAACCTACTGTCCCTTGTCTTTCGTATATCTGAGCAAATAATAATTGGGCCCGTCACATAATATACATCTAGGTGCGTTGACATCAGCTATCCAAATCAATAGAATCCCGGTGTACAGACAATGGCTCACAAAGGAACAATATAAAGGCCTACAATCCGGCGCAAGTATAATCCAAATAACTACACTAAACTATGAAATCAAACCTTATATCCAATCAGATGACACCTAACCTTTAGTGGAGACTTTCATTGGACGCAAATCGCCCTAGGCGACCAAGAGACATTGTTGTAAGGCAACCCAGAACAGATCAGCTAGAGCCAACGGTAGCTGAACAGTTACCTTACCGTCACCCACAAAGAATATTCACCACCCCATTCATACTAGCAACAGGGTTTGCCCTATTCATTCTAGTAACCGCTTTACTACTACTCCTTCCTGTATCAAATACAACAGATGAATTCACTGCATTCGACACGGCATTTTTCACGGCCACATCTGCAGTAACTGTAACAGGACATATTGTTGTAAATACATCTTCCTATTGGAGCACATTCGGACAGGTTGTAATTTTTACCTCTATGTTAGTTGGTGGGCTCAGTTTTATGGCTATCGCTACGTTTATATTGGCTCTTATTGGCCAAAGATCTAGTCTGTCAGAGCGTTTAATGATTCGCGAAGCAATGGGAATAGACAGACTCATAGGGTTAAGGAAAATTGCCCGAAACATAGTACTGATAGCCTTACTAGTGTACATAGTGGGAGCCATTTGCATATTCTCTAGGATTCAGGGTCTAGACGAAATGGGGTTTTTAGAATCGGCCTGGCAATCATTATTCCTATCCGTCTCGGCTTTTAACAACGCAGGCTTCTCAATATTACCTGACACCATAGGAGAACCTGGATTACATCGTATAGCTTCAGACAGCTATCTTCTCGGCTTTGTCATGGTATTAATTGTATTGGGGTGTATCGGATGGACTGTACTAGTAGATATTTATAAAGAACGCAGATTTTCAAGATTTAGCTTGAACACTAAATTAGTAATAGTCACAACTATCGCTCTATACATATTCGGCGCAGCAGTGTTCTTCCTTGCTGAATTGTCACACACAATGCTTGACGTGAACTTATGGGATAAGCTTGTGTCAGCATCATTCCATTCTATCAGTGGTCGCACAGCCGGCTTTTCTACGGTTGACTTTAGTGAAACTGGCGATTTTACAAAGTTAGTATATCCAGCTCTAATGTTTATCGGAGGAGCATCAGGATCGGTAGCTGGAGGAATAAAAGTAAATACCTTCGCTGTAATTATCGCCGTAGTAATATCATCTATCCGGAGCCGTCCTAGAGCCGAAGCGTTCGGAAGAGAAATCGCAAACGCACAAGTATTAAGAGCCATAACAGTGGCGGTACTTGGTGTAGTATTCTTGCTCCTTATCGTTCCAACACTTACAATCACAGACCCAGATATCCCATTCCTAAATTTGCTGTTCGATACAGTATCAGCATTTAGCACTAATGGCACCTCCACCGGAATCGTCCCTGATTTAAGTATTCCTGGAAAGATAATATTCATGCTAGCCATGTTTATAGGGAGATTAGGCCCACTCACATTAGCCCTAGCTTTGGTTCCCAGTGAACATACCTTATATCGTTTTGCTCAGGAACGGGTTACAATAGGCTAGTCGGAGGCGGATCATGAAAAAACAGGTGTGTGTCGTGGGGATGGGTAGGTTTGGAGCTACCGTGTCTCGCGAATTGTATCAGTCGGGACACGACGTATTGGCCCTTGACAATTCAGACACAAAAATACAAGAGATGCTTGGACAAGTCACTTATGCTGTTACCGCTGACGCAACAAACGAGTCTGTGCTTAGAGAATTAGGAGTAGATGAATTTGATGTTGGGATAGTGGCTCTAGGAAGCGAAAACATCCAAGCCAGTATATTAATCACAGTACTACTAAAAAGCCTCAGAATACCATTCATAGTCAGTCGCGCTGCCGACCAACTCCACGGAGACACTCTTGAAAGAGTAGGAGCAGATAAAGTGGTGTATCCAGAAATGGAAAGCGCCACTCGTGTGGCACATATTGATTTCAATTCGGGAGTATTAGATCACATGGCTCTAGCGCCTGGCACGGGAATAAGCAAAGTCACACCACCCGAAGAATTTCTTAGAAACACTTTAGATGACGTGGGATTAGGCGGCCCCAACAGCAAGTATGGTTTGGTTGCCTTGGCGATAAGACGTGGCCGAAATTACATATTAAATCCATCCAGAGATGAGACCATACAGCCTGGAGATCAATTGATCCTAGCGGGAAGAGACGACCGAGTCAGTCGACTTAACGATGAAGTCAAAGAACATACTAAGAATCAACAAGAGGAGTAAGATCCTTCAAACTCTATTGTAGAACTGTTGAAAATTCAGTGCCTTAATCTTTATAATCTGGCATTGCAACGGAATCTATAGGCTAGAGTTCCCATATATGCATTTTAATGGCAAACGAATTCTTGTTCCGGTAGACGGAAGCACTGCAGCAGACAATGCTTTCAGATGGGCGTGCCAAATTGCGAAACATTCTAAGGCTGAACTGCACGCTATATACGTGGATGAAATACCCCTAGACTTTCCGCTAGACACGCAATTCACTGGTGAAGATAATATCGGGGAACATATTCTTCACTCCATAGAAGAGATCGCCGATCAAGAGAAATGCAAAGTAAAAGCACAGTTGCTGAAGGCTAGGCATTCGGGGCCTGCGATAGTCTTAGAAGCTTCAGACCGGCAAATGGAGATGATAATTTTGGGATCTCCTTTCCAGAACTCAGTATCGCTAAATAGTATTTCCAATCTCGGAATATATCTTCTCCAACACGCCCACTGTCAGGTCATAATATGGCGCGAAAATTTGGAAGTATCATCGTTGAGTACAAGTTGATATGGAGGCTGTAATATATGGCGGAGGAGTTCTTGGGAAGATGTTGGTTCCGCATCTAGTACAAAGCGGTTATGACGTCACAATAATTGACTCTGATTCTGAGTTTCTCCAATCCGTGAGCCTAGACTCTTCAGTTAAGACAATATGGTTGCAAGATTCCATGATGCAAAATTATCTAGAAGACGCAAGAGTAGATATTGCTGAACTCTTCATCGCTATATCTGAAAATGACCACGCTAATTTGTTAGAAGCACAAACTGCCGCACGTATCTACAACGTGGAAAATGTCATATGCTTGGTTGAAGACCCACAATTACAGCATCTCTTTAAGGACCAAAACATCACAATCGTTGGCTCATCTTTATTAGCTATATTTCAAGACATCGAAACAAACCTGTAAAGCTGATCGAAAAATGTATATATTAATCATAGGTTGCAGCACAATCGGATATCACCTAGCAAAATCACTGCTGGCGGCAGGCCATGAAATCACAATAGTTGAGAAAGACCCTGTTCGTAGCAAGCTAATGTGGGATGAATTTGGAAGCATCGTTGTGCAGGGGGATGGTACAGATGTCCAAATATTGCAATCAGCCGGAACTTCAAGAGCTGATTCATTTATCGCAGTGACGGGATCCGATGAAACTAACCTGATAGCTTCTCAAATTGCTAAGACCAAATTTGGTGTTGAAAACACTATCGCTGTGGTAAAAGACACCAAAAATGAGCAACTATTCCATATGCTAGGCGTAGATTCCGTCATCAATTCCACTCACCATATAATTGCCAGCATAGAAGAAACTATCCCTGGAAAACCTCTCCTACATCTTGCCCAATCTAAAATACCTGGATTAGAACTAATAAGCATAGCTGTACCAGAAGATTCTTCTATAATAGGACAAGCTCTTGAGGACATAGAATTGCCTCCACACAGCTTTATCGCGATTGTTATGAAAGATAATCGTGCGGAACCTCCGATAGACAAATTGATAATTGAGGCGCATGATGAAATCGTAGCAGTCACAACACCAGACGAAGAAGCTGTTATGTACGACATATTAACTGGAGTTCTATGACTTTATCTAAAACAATAGGTTTCTTAGGGCCCATTGGTACATATACAGAACAAGCAGCTTTATTATATTCTTCTGAGAGCACTCTGACTCCTCTACCTACCATCCCAGCAATTGGAGATGCTGTAGCATCGGGAGAAACTGATCAGGGGATAGTTCCTATTGAAAACAGTCTTGAGGGATCCGTGACCTATACTCTGGATCTGCTTATCACTCAATCTGGACTCTCTATCTATAATGAAATTGTAATACCAATCGAACATTATCTGATGGCATCCCATGGAACTAAAACCTCCGATATATCTATAATCTACTCCCATCCGCAAGCCTTAGCTCAGTGTAGAACATTTTTACATTCGCATTATCCCGACGCTCAACAGGTAGCCTCGCTTAGTACAGTAGCGGCAGTTACCGATATGAAAAACAGCGGTCCTGAAGCCGCAGCTATCGCCCCTTATAGAGCCGCAGAACTTCACGACGTAGAGATAATTGGACAAAACATACAAGACAACGCTAATAATTTAACTAGGTTTGTAGTATTAAGTGGTACAGACCATCCTATTACTGGTCACGATAAAACTTCCATATGCTTTGCATTTGACTCGGATTCACCAGGCTCCTTATATAGCACCTTGGGAGAATTCGCCCATAGAACCATAAATTTAACCAAAGTGGAGTCTCGTCCAACTAAAGAGTCATTGGGCCAATACATTTTTTTGATAGATTGCGATGGACATAGAGAAGATCGCCAAGTAAAAGAAGCCTTGGACGCGATATCTTCAAAAGTAAGCTTATTGAAAATATTAGGATCTTACCCCAAATGGGATCTGAAGTAGCCTGCAATTAATATATTGCCATTATTAAGGCAAGATACGATATACCGTAGTTCCTTGGTTATTGAAAACAGTCTCTAGCAGACCGTCAGAGTCCATATTATTGAATTTTTGCAATCCATCTGGAGAGTAATGAATTCTCTCCAATTGTCCCACTACAATATATGTTACATGATAATCTTCTAAAAGCTTAAGTGCTTTGTACACCATAGTAGTATTATAAATATCACTAATAACAATCTTCCGTCTATTGATTTCCGATATGGCATTATTTCTCTGCTGCATTTGATGCCAAGGCCATCCTAGGATAGTCGGCAATCCCGTATTGGAAGATATCCGCGAACTCCAGTGATATTGTTCATCATGTGCTTCCAGTATTATTGGAGTACCCTGAACATTAGATTGCAACCAACGTATCGCACCACGATCAGAATTCAGGTCTATAGGATTATCTTGTTCTACATGATCAGCTGTAATCATATATGCAGATCCATCTAGACCTATGTACTCCGTATCAAATCTATCTTGTATTCGAGCCAAGGTACCAAATATCGGATAATTGATGCATCCCAATATAAGAACTATTACCACAAACGAAGCACATCGATATAACCATATAGCACTTGGTCTAGAATAGTGCCTTTGGAGTAGATACCACAGCATGAAACTAGCTGATAAACTATAAAATACCCATACATGAAGATAGAACTTGAATAATGTATTCATTCTACCTATATCGTTATTGAATTTTAGAAATTCCACTCCTAAAGCAATTGCGCAACCTATACCTAGGAGAATTACAGAGAATACAACTGATCTGTTCTCATAAATTTGTTCTCTTTTATTAAGTATATTCAGGATAGCCCATTCCAATATGACTAGATTTAAGCATGCCGTGTAATAACCGATGAATATGAGATATGCGGGGAAACCGATTAACACACTCAGTACGAAATATTTGATCCAGCGATTCTGTATAAAAGTTAGATATTCTAGCGATATGTGAGCTTTTATACCCTTCCCACATGTAAAGGCCCTATCGCACATAAACCACGTGATAACCGCCAAAAACAAACCGTGAATGACCAGATAGCTCGATAAGGGTGTTATCCACAAACTAAGAGATATCCCTGCCCCAAACGTCTCGTACGAATTCCAAAACGGCCAGAACGCCACGACACTTGAAGCAATTATGCAGCTTGTAATTAGAAGGAAATATAAACATTTGTACCATACAGACCCATTTCTGTAATATATTGCGACTGCGACGGTAGCAATAGCAACCAATAAATAAGATGGGTAATCCCAACTATTAATAGCCCAAAGGCTACCTATCGAGACCCCAAGAACCAATGTTATTGCCGTCACATATCTCTTACTTCCTCGCTCGATACATAGAAACAGATTCAAAAGCAAACCCAGACTTAATAATCCGAAAGGAATAACCATCATATGAGCGTGCAAATCTGCAAACAAAAAACTGAAAAATGGGAATTCAGTGATATGATACGAGATATCCGAAGGCCCAGAGTATCCAGAGGCCATCCAAAAAGCCGAACCAAACGGAATTACAGCTAAACCAGGTGGAATTACTCTACTGCTTTTCCAAAAATCAAATCCCGAATATAAATAGGTCGGATCATAGAATACCTTTAGACCTGCGGTAATAATTTGCAGCATCCCATCCAAATTCCCAATTAATGCGACAAAACAGACCCCGATGATACCAGCCATAACAGGACGTTCTAAATACTTAATGAAAGCTTTGCGGTTGTTCTCAACCCGATTAACTGGGCCACACGTTTTCGTAGCCAGGTTAAAAACAATCGAAAAAGCACCTGTCGCGGCCAAAGCAAAGAGCAACGGAACTGCCAGATTAAAAGCGGTATGTGGTGGTATAGTCGTGATCAGTAGAGGCACCGAAACTATTAAGTATCCCCAATAATAGTAATTCATAATTCCTCCAGAGAACCACGGATCGTATGGAGGGAATAAGCTTGTCCTAGCTACGGCCTGCAGATAGGCCATATCCATAGGCTTTTCGCCACCTCTGAAAGGATGCCATAAGTCCGGATTAAACATCCTAATCATTAAAAATCCTAAAAATAATGAAATAAATAGGATCTCACTAAGAGTTATCAGTCTCCATTGATCTGAAATTACAGACAGTATCTGTTCCTTGTAACGCCAGAATATTAAACCTGAAACTAGGGCTGTAACAGCGATACTAATCACTATTACTTCGCGTCCAAAACTCATCAAATTTAAGTTAACTAACATCCACGACAAGTAGGATATTAATAACAACCCCAACGTTCTGGCGAAAATGATTCCCCGGTCCGGAAGAAACCTAAATAATATAATAGCAATAGGCAACGTGATTACATATATCAATTCGACGCTTATCAACCAAATGACGGCAGCGTACTTATTCACGAAATAACTATTGCTGAATCTCTCAGACCACGTGCCTCCCGATACTTGAGTTTGAAATGTTTCCTCCTGCATCAACAAGCTAGCATTGGAATTGTCAGTCAAAGAACTTGATACCCTAGATAGCATCGTATCTATCATCGCAAACGGGAGCTTCGCGGTATTTTGGAATATCAGAACCTGTGGATGATCGTAGCCCACAACATTATCGTCCGCATATCCAAGATTAATATGTAAATGTGAATCAGAAGATTGTAACGAATCTAGAGGCTCTGGGAGTCCCACATAACTATACGGATCATCTTTCAAAGATACTCGCCACAAACTTGGATATGAATGGAACCGTTCAACTAACTCATAGCCGAGTTTGCCTTCAAATAAAAACCTATAATACTGAGCACTAAGTGGATATTTATCTTCTGCCCTCAAGGCACTAACAAAGGGCCTATAACTGTAGAAAACGAGATAATCACTTTCTGATAAATTGCGAGCGAGTTCACTAATTTTCTCTCGACTATCAGATTCATATAACGGAAACTGCCAGACATCGTAACGCTCCATACCTGGGATAAATTCATCCCAATGATTATCTGACAGGATTTTTGTTCCACTAGGGACATTTAAGTGTAGCCATTCGGATCCCTGAACAGCCGTATGAGGTTCAAGATATACTGAACTAAATGCTAGTCCTGGGAGAATGGCCAATGTAACAAAAGCACAGAATGAAATTGTAATGACGTTAGATGCATATGCGTTAGGAAAACGATGCAACGGCATCCAATGTAACACTCCCTTCAAGTATTTCTCACAATTACCGGACACTACAATGTGTCGCGCACTATCCACAATAGAAATTAGTAGCCGCGCACCAAGTAACACCATGAACGGAATTAAGCAAAACAAATAACGCGTAAAATGCACCTCGAAAGACTCTAAGAAAATCAATTGAGGGACCAACCATATCAGGATAATCGAATCGGCGAATCTAGAAGCTTTACGACGACACAACAGCACTATTGAGAAGATTACACCGGACCAAGATATCACTCCGATGGGTATACCTAACCCCCAAACCACACTCTGTTTCAACTGATATAACAACGGCATTGTGCCAACATACTGGGTCGTGAAAGGCCACATACCTGCATTCTTAGCCATAAGAGATTGAGACTTTACATCGGAATAATAAGTCCCTATATCAAGAACGGCGTACGGATTAAGAAGCACATATACACACATCGCGGATAACAGTGATATTCCCAGGTAAATAGTCAACCTTGATACAAGATAGATATACCCACGTTCTTTACTATTAGCCTGACTTATAAGGAAACAAGTCACAAATAATGGAAGAACTAAGAATACAACATTTATCTTAGGCGAAAGCGCTAATCCTAACAGTGCCCCTACAATAAGAACATCCCTTAACCGCTGTTCATCATATAAGCGAATCAGCGCCCAAAAGACAAACAAACAGAACAATGCCGAGAATGTTTCTGGGCGATAAAAATGGCTACTCTGGACGTTAATAGCTGAAGAAGCCATGAAAAATGCTGCTAGCAATCCAATCCTAGTGCTAAACAATCTACGTCCAATAATGTAAATCATACCAACAGAAGCTATATCTGCTAATGCCGACAGAATTCGCCCAGCATATCGCATGTCTAAAGCCTGAAGATCTACGAAAATTTCCAGGAAGAATCGGATAGCAACTAGCAAATAGATAAGCACACTACCTAATGGAAACCAACGCGGATTCAGTGGACTAGTATCGGGGTTGAGGAAAGTTGAGATTCCCGGCATCCCTGTTCTAACATTCGGATAATCAGAGACACAGGTTTTATAGCCTAATGCTTCGGCCAATATGCGATACATACAATCAGCACGTAGGTATAATGACCGTTCATCGGGATGAAAACCGAATCCACTATCCCAATTCAGGCCATTAAGCCTTAATAAAGCGGCAAAAAGCAGAATTCCCAGGATAATCAGGTTGGAGCCAGTAAGATATTTACGATAGCGGCCCGTGTGGTTCAATAATGCATTCCACTTGTTCATAATGTAATAAGTAGCAGGATATTAACCCCGTAAATTACAAGCCATCATATGGGCCTACCTAATTGATCTCGCTATAAACGAATCAAAAACCTTTCTGGGCAATCAACGAGCACATCTCTACCGTTCTACAAGAATATCCCCATTCATTGTCATACCAGCCCAAAATTTTGACCATACGATCTTGAATGACCATTGTAGAAAGAGCATCAAATATACAACTATGGCTATTTCCTCGCACATCTGAACTGACTATGGGGTCCTCTGTATACTGGAGTATACCTTTCAACGATCCTTCAGAAGCCGCCTGAAAAGCCTGGTTTATATCCTCGGGAGTCACATCAGCCTGCAAATCAGCCACAAAGTCAGTCGCTGACCCCACCGATGTAGGAACACGAAAAGCTATACCGTGCAATTTACCATTCAATTCAGGAAGGACTATTCCTACGGATCTTGCCGCTCCGGTACTAGTGGGAATGATATTTTGCGCTGCTGCTCGAGCCCGTCTCAAATCTGAATGTCGCCTGTCCAGGATGGACTGATCGTTAGTATAAGAATGAATTGTCGACATCAATCCTTTTTCTACACCGAAATTTTCATGCAGAACTTTTACCATGGGGGCAAAACAATTAGTAGTACAGGAAGCATTAGATACGATATCATGCTCTTTCGGATCATATAGTTCGTCATTAACACCAAGCACCATAGTCAAATCTGGGTTTTTAGCCGGAGCAGATATCACAACCTTCGAAGCTCCAGCATCAATATGACCTCTCGCTTGCTCTGAATCTGTGAATTTGCCAGTACATTCAACCACTATATCGACACCATATTCCGACCAAGGAATATCTTTCGGTAATTTCTCAGAAAACACTCGGACAGGATTACCATCTATTACTAGATCATCATTGTCCGACTCAACTGTACCTTTAAAAACGCCAAAGCTACTATCGTATTTCAATAAATGAGAGTTGGTCTCAGGATCAGATGTCCCATTAACGGCGACTATCTGCAAATCATTGACTTGATTCTCAAATGCAACACGAGTCACTAACCTACCGATTCTTCCGAAACCATTAATACCTACTCGGGTTACCAATTTTAACCTCCGGCATCTTCAACATCTTAATGCACTAATCCCATCTATATAGTGCGTGTCAATTAAACGATATGGATGCACCAATAGCGCCATTGTAAATCCTATTATATCTATATACTAGACCTAAGATATGCGTACGTAGACCTACCACTGTAAATTGCTCTATCAGCTAACGATTTCTCTATTCTGAGCAGCCGATTATACTTGGAAACTCTATCTGATCTAGCGGGAGCGCCGGCTTTGATTTGGCCTACGTTCCACGCAACTGACAAATCAGCAATTGTGGTATCTTCAGTCTCACCAGACCGATGGCTCATCACCGCTCCCCAACCAGCCTGTCTAGTCATCTGAAGGGCTTGGTATGTTTCTGTCAGAGTGCCAATTTGATTCGGCTTAAGTAAGACAGCATTGCTCGCGTTCATATCAACACCATCTTTTATCCTAGCTATATTAGTAACAAACAGATCGTCCCCGACAAGTTGAACACGGTCTCCCAGACTTTGGTGCAATGATACCCATCCTTGCCAGTCATCCTCATCTAATCCATCTTCTATACTAAGGATAGGATATTCCGATACCCACTGTTCATATAACGCAATCAACTCTGCCGAGGTTAGATATCTACCTTCTTTCTCTAATCCATATAGACCATCTGCCTTATTAAACAACTCGGAAGCAGCAACATCTAATCCTATAAACACCTGATTCCCCGGTGAATACCCTGCTTTTTCAATAGCTTTCACAACTAGTTCGATAGCTGCACGATTTGAAGGCAGTGAAGGCGCAAATCCACCTTCATCTCCAACATTTAAATTATGTCCTCCTTCTCTCATCAGGGCTTTTAGGGCTTGATACACTTCTACACCACACCGTAGGGACTCTGAAAACGTCGGGAGACCTACCGGCAACACCATAAACTCCTGGACGTCAGTAGAGTTCGAAGCATGTCGCCCTCCGTTAAGGATATTGAGCATAGGCACAGGCAAGCTAACAACTCCATCCTTAGAAAGCCATTTCCATAAACCATCCCCAGCAGAATGTTGACTAGCAGCAGCTTGAGCTACCGCCATAGAAACAGCTAATATAGCGTTAGCTCCCAAGCTTGATTTATCAGAAGCACCATCTAGTTCCAACATTCTATTATCTATAGTCGCTTGATCATCGGCACTGAGACCTATGATTCCAGGCGCCAAGACCGAATCAATATTTTGGACGGCCTGTAACACACCATTACCACCAAACCTCAGTGGATCGTGGTCTCTTAACTCAAGGGCCTCATAGGCTCCTGTGCTAGCACCAGACGGAACAATAGCTGTCGCGAAAGCGCCACCGGATAATGTTACCTTTGCTTCTACAGTGGGGTTTCCTCTAGAATCCAAAACTTCATTGGCGAGCACCCCGGTTATCACGAAATCTTTAGATAAATAAACCATGCTAGTGAACCTTTCTATGAGTATATTCGGGTAGATGCCGCTGATATAGCTTTCTCTACCGCATCTACAGCATCAACAGCATTTATAATTCCGGGCTCAACCGGGTCTCCGTCACCTTTTACAGTTAATGGCCAGCTGCTAAGACCGATTACAGGGATATTTTCACTAAGAGCGTGGGCAATTTCAGACAAAGTACCAAATGCACCTCCCACAGATATGACAGCCTCCCCTGTATTCACGACTATAACGTTCCTTGAATAGCCCATAGTAGTTACTATAGGTATATCCACATATTGGTTAGCATCACGTGAGGATTGGCCAGGAAGAATTCCTATAGTCATTCCACCTTCAGACTTAGCTCCCTTGCAAACTGCCTCCATAACTCCGCTTAGCCCTCCACAAACCACTGTTACAGACCTTTTTGCCAACTCTCTGCCGACGGCCTCCGCCAGGGAATAATGTTCAGGTTTAGCACTACTATTACCAATAACAGCAATGATCATAAGATCCACAATCCATATTATTTGAATAAAGTTCCTGAAATAGACTGTTAGGTTGCGTTAAAGCCCACAACTCAAGAACAATCTTAACTAAGCCCTATAAGAGCTTCGCTAGCACACTCTATGATTTCTAACAAAGGCCCAGGATAAACTCCCAGCCATATTACGAGAATCAGTCCTATTCCTAAGACTAAGGTGGTTGAAAAAGACGTGCGCGGCAGGGATACTGTTCCTGAAGCTGAAATCACACCGTGAGCATCATCCGGACTGGAATGGCCAGAATTGTCAGAGCCTTCAATATACATCTGACGTATTATTTGCAAGTAATAGTAGAGTGATATCAAGCTGGCTAATATTGCAACTCCCGCAAGCCATAAGAAACCAGAACTAGCAACAGCAGCGAACAAATAGAACTTAACTGTAAAGCCAGCAAATATTGGAAGACCTGCCAGAGAAAATAAACCAATAGCGATTGCAGCTGCTAACAACGGTTGCGAATCTGCCAATCCCCTCAGACTCGCTATATCGTCATTACCTGTGGAGTTGAAGAAAGCAATTATTGCAGCAAATACCACCATATTAGTAACTGCATATCCTACAAGATAAAAACTGACGCTATTTGCAGCAACCAGCGAGTCAGTCGAAAGAACTGTAACACCAGCCAATATATATCCTATATGACCAATACTTGAATACGCCATTAACCGTTTCATATTAGTCTGCGCAAGGGCAACTAAATTACCTGCTAGCATAGATATTGCTGCCAGGACAGCGAAAATTATCTGCCATTCTTGCCACAACGATTCTGCAACAATCATGCCTTCACATACGAATCTCAACACCAAGGCAAAAGCCGCAGTTTTTGATGCTATCGCCAGATAAGCCGTTACGGGAAGTGGCGCGCCCTCATAGGTATCCGGTGCCCACATATGAAATGGAACGATAGACAACTTAAACCCTAATCCAACGAAGATTAGAGCAACACCTACCCACAACGCAGGAGACAGGTCTGACGTTCCTGACAAAATCATCCCGATATCCGCAAACTTAGTGACGCCGGTCGCGCCGTACAACATACTCAAGCCGTAAAGCAATACAGCAGACGAAAATGCCCCTACAATAATGTATTTAAGCCCAGCTTCATTAGATTTCGAATTATTCAATGAATACGCTACCATGACATACAAGCTAAAACTCAGAAGCTCTAATGCTATATACGCAGTCAGTAGCTCTCTTGACTGGACCATGATATTCATACCCAGTACAGAAAAAAGAAGAAGTCCATAAAATTCTCCTTGATGGGAGAGATGCTGTTTAATGTATTGCGCAGAACTAAGTATGATAAATACAGCAATCAACAAAAACACTATCTTGAAAAACAGCGAAAAAGCATCTACGGCTAATAGTCCACCATATAGGGAGATATTAACCCCTGGCAACATCATCATGCTTACTAATGCCACAAGAACGAGGCCGCATATACAGATAATCGGCAGTATCGCTTTCTTATCATCTGGCAAAAACAAGTCTACAGCCAATACAAACAATGCTAATCCAGCCAGAATAAACTCAGGTGTTAGTAAATATATATTTGCAGTTAATCCAGACAAAATGCTCCTATAGACCTTGTAGGACTGAGTCCACACCTATATTTATAACTCTAACCAATGGAGCAGGCCATACTCCTACTACTATCAATATTGCAACAAAAACAGCACCTACAGCTTTTTCAATTGGACTAGAGTCAGGGAGGTCATCCCATCTTGGATCCGCTTCTCCAAAAAATGTTTTAGCTAAGAGACGCAACATATAGACTGCTGTAATAGCAGCGCCAATTACGGCTAATACAGCGAGAGGCAGATAAGTCCGAAACACCCCGACAAAAACCATAAATTCAGCTATGAATCCACTCAAACCCGGCAACCCTAAAGATGCCAGCCCAGCTATGGCGAAAAAGCAACTTGCAGTACCCATTCGCTTGATTAAACCGTTTAAAACATTTGTGTCCCTGATATGAGTCCTCTCGTAAATCGATCCCACCATTGCAAACATGAGAGCCGTCATTATGCCATGCGAGAACATCTGGAGTACCGCACCGGTTACTCCAACAGGATGAAGAGTAGCAATACCCATAATCACATAACCCATATGACTAACACTAGAATATCCGATAACATACTTTAAATCATGTTGGGATATAGCAGATATAGCACCGTACACAACATTTACGGTTCCCAAGATTATCAAGATAGGCATCCAGGCCGAAGCCCCTTCGGGTAGAAGAATCACGCCTACCCTGATAATACCGAAAGCGCCTAATTTCATTAGAACGCCAGCATGCAACATACTAACGCCCGTAGGTGCCGCCACGTGACCATCAGGAGACCATGTATGGAACGGCCAGAGTCCTGCCAGAATACCAAATCCGATCATAAATAACGGAAATACCCATCTCTGGAATTCGTGGCTGAACGCGCCTTCTTTTGCTAATTCCCCGAGTTCAATCATATTGAACGTTGGGGACCCAACATTAGCAGATTGAGCATACAAAGCCAGAATACCTACCCATATCAGTACACTCCCACCAACGAGAACTAACATGAGCTTCATAGCACCATACTCTTTGGTTCTTAGGAAAGTCCCAAAATCAGTACTGCTACCCCAAACCCCAATGAGCAGATACATGGGCAATACTGCTAGTTCGTAGAAGAAAAACAGGAAGAACAGATCCTGTACTGCAAATACACCAAATACCCCAGACCCTAAAGCTAGTAGCAACACGAAAAAGTCGCGTGACCTGTGTATTATAGTTTGAGATATAAGTACTGCCCCTAGTAGGACAATACCATTCAGGAGTACTAGTGGTGCAGCTATACCATCTATTCCCAGAGCCAGACTAATATTTACTGGATCGCCTATCCAGTCGTACGTACGTGCAAACTGATATCCACCTTCGGTATAATCGTACCCAACGAAAGCTATGATGGACAAAATACATGTCACTGCAGATACCGCGATAGCAAAGTACCAAACTGGCCTTGGATTATCCTTAGGGAACCCCATAGCCACTATCGCAGCAATCAGAGGAATCAATATAAGTGATAATAGTATTATTTCGTTTATTGCAGCCATATATTAATCAACGGACCTCAGCCACCACATTACACCCAGCACTATCGTACCGAGCATAGTACCCAAAGCATAGGAATATACATGTCCCGTAATGTGCATTTTCATTGATATTCCCACTTTTTTCACAATCCATCCTGGACCATTAACACCGATATCGTTGACTATAACGCGGTCAAATAAACCCAGGAGCCTGGCACTTGTTAAGACGATAGTTTCAACTATCCATTGATAACATTCATCCAAGTAATATTTATTTTCAACTATCTTATGCAACCAATTGAATTTGGCCCTTGTAGAATCCAAAGAGATACGTTTTCGTGCGTATATAAAATACGCCAGGACAAACGCTAATACAGCCAAAATAGTAGACAATCCAGCTATCCATGGTACTAAGTGAAAGTGAAGTTGTTTCTCAAAATAAACAAGCGTCCCTATTCCGTTAAAACTACCTGGCCAATCTAGGCTGACTAACCCAAACACTAGAGCAAACACCCCAAGTATCGACATTGTCACCGCCATACTCATAGGGGCGTCATGAGCATGCTCATGTTCGGGATTCAGCTTTCCAAAGAAGACTGCAAACATTGCCCTGCCCATATATAGAGCACTCATAAAAGCAACCATAAATGTCAGAACAATAAAAACTGGCGGTAAGTGCTCACTAACTGCAATTAGGATTTCATCCTTACTCCAGAACCCAGATAGTATAGGGATTCCACCGAGAGACAACGCGCCAATTGAAAATAGAAGAGCCGTTAATGGCATAACTTTTCTCAAGCCACCCATTTTCCTGATATCCAACTCGTCGATACTATGCATGACACTGCCAGCCCCCAAGAAAAGCAGTGCTTTTGAAAACCCATGGGCTAACAAATGGAATATGGCAGCCGTATAACCAAACGCACCGAGTGATAACATCATCAAGCCCAAATGACTAATAGTTGAGTAGGCCAATATCCTCTTAAGATCAGTAGCGGTCAAGGCGATGGTTGCCGCTCCAAATGCAGTTATCAATCCGATCCAAGCTACGACTGTCAAAGCATCGCCAGACGCAACGAATATCGGATACGAACGTGCTACCAAGTACACTCCGGCTATGACCATAGTAGCAGCGTGAATTAAAGCACTGACCGGAGTCGGACCTTCCATAGCATCAGGCAACCAAACATGCATAGGAAATTGAGCGGATTTTCCTGCAGCTCCAGCGAACAGCAACAACGCAGCAACCGTGGCTGTAAGTTGACTCATCGAACCATTGTTCGCTGCCTCAAAAGCAGCAACCATACTAAAACTACCCACTTCACTCCAAAGCAGAAGTATTCCAATAAGAAGGCCTACATCACCTAATCTAGTAACTATAAATGCCTTCTTAGCAGCCTCGCGCGCGGAGGGACGTTCAAACCAAAATCCGATCAGCAGATACGAACAAACGCCAACTAGCTCCCAGGCAACGTACAAGAGAAGGAAATTATCGGCCAGCACCAAGGTAAGCATAGAGGCTGCGAACAACGCATGGAACGCATAATACCAACCAAACCTAGGATCTCCATGCATATATCCCAGTGAATAAATCTGCACCATTAAGGCCACAATCGTTATCAACCCTAGTATCAGCACAGTTAGGGGATCTAAAAGCATTCCCCAAACTAGTCTTATCCCATCAGATGAATCCCCTACGAAACTCCCAGCCTCGAACCAGTCTATAGAATATAGGCACGTCATGGATTTGGTGAACTCACTGATCCCACATCCGTTCGTGCTGCTTCCAGATTGCAAGAAATCCACAGCTACGATTGCAAACACTATTATCCCGCCCAGCATCGCCAAAATAGCTAGAAATGCTCCTTTGGCCGGCAATCGGGAGCCAAACAGAACTATCAAAGGGACGGCAATAAAACTAAAAACGGGAATCAACCACGCCCATTCCATGTTAACTCAGCACCTTCAGAGGGTCACAGAAATAAAATTGATATGGTACTGTGACTTTCTCTATCGATCTCTCATACCGTTCGTCTATCCAATATGAACGACTAGAAAACCCGAATATATGCAATCTGCTCTCTTTATAACTATCCAACTCTAAACTACCATTTCATAACATTGATTTGACTAACATCAACGGTTCCACGGTTCCTAAATATACGAAGTATTATCGCCATGGCCAATCCTACTTCAGCGGCGGCTATTGTGATAATAAATATGGCGATTATATGGCCGTCAAAATTAGCAAAGTGTCCTAGTCCTTCTCTATGAGCTGCCACGGCTATTAAGTTTATGTTTGCAGCATTCAACATTAATTCGATTGACATTAGGATTAATACAGCGCTTCTTCTAACCAGGACACCATATGCTCCAAGCCCAAAGAGTATCGCACTTAATATTTGAAAATATACTAGTGGCATCATACTAATTACTATCCTCTCCATCAGACCGGGCTATCACAATAGCCCCAATTAAAGCCACTAAAAGTACTAGAGACGCTATCTCAAACGGGATAGCCCATGTAGTAAACAATGAGTTTCCTATTGCGCTGAAGTCAGCATGCTGGGGACCTACTACCGTGTCCGCCGTTTGCCAAAAAGACATCCCTAATACCCCTATGAGCACGAGGGAACATATTGCCGCTATAGGCCACAATCTATTATCGGATATCCTTGGGTAATCTGAAGACCTAGTCATCATTATTGCGAATAACAACACAATCACCACTGCGCCACCATAGATGAGCACTTGGACCAATGCTAAAAATTCGCTAAACAAAATTAGATAAATTCCAGCGGTGGCCATTAACGAGACTAGCAAGAATAGCGCAGCATGAACAATATTTCGAGAAGCTACTACCCCTAGCCCTCCCAGCAAAGCCATGCCACTCAAAACCAAAAACAATATTGTCATGACAATCTACCTAATATCAGCAGTGGCCGATGGAATATTTTCGTGAAGCCCAATGTACGACGTATCACTTCCTTAGCTTCCCTCTGCCACTACATCTTCAGATTCTTTTTTTTGCTTTTCTATCACTGAGGGTGGAATCCAATCCGTTTCAGACTGATACTTCTTTCCAATCTCCAACAACTCAGGCAAATTAACTCTGTCACCATTTCTAGAATAGGTGCTCATCTCATGCTCGTGACTCATAACAATCGCGTCAAAATTACACAGTTCAACACAAATCCCACAGAGAATGCAACGATTCAAGTTTATCTCGAAATAATCAACTATTTTTCGCCTAGAACTCTTGCCTTCTTCGTTTAGCGGATTATCTTTCATACTAGCCGACATACACTGGGTTGGGCAGTTCCTGATACATACCATGCACCCAGTACAAAATGGTTCTGGCACTTCTTCATCCCAGGTTAAGGCAGGGAATCCCATGAATCTATCTCTTACCGGAGTCGGCTTCTTGGGATATTCCTGTGTAATAGGCTTCCTAATCCCTTTCATAGTTGAACCCAATGTAAGCATCAGCCCTTTCAAACTGTTCAACATTACTAAATCCTCGCACCGTCATTTACGTTACGGTTCCTCTTCTGTTCGGCCTGCCGAGCTCTGATTTCTTCCACCCTTCTCGCAGGGCCTTTTACCCGTTGATATATAAAATAGCTAACCACAAGAAGACCTAGCAATGACATACAAGTCAATGTCCATGGTGGTAGATTATAGAACAAATATATAGCCGTTATAACGATAGTGTAAAAAGCGAGTGGAACCATTACTTTCCAGGCAAACGCCATTAGTTGATCTATTCTCAATCTCGGGAAAGTTCCTCTAACCCAGAACACTACTAAGACAATTCCGTAAACTTTTATTAAGAACCATACTATCCCAGGCAATACAGGACCAAGCCAACCACCTAGGAAGAATATAGTTATCATAGTTGCTATTGCAAAAGTGTTGATGTATTCAGCTAAAAAGAAAACTGACCAGTGCGCCCCACTGTACTCCACAAACGGACCACCAGATATCTCGGACTCTGCATGGTATATATCGAAAGGTGTTCTACCCACTTCCGCCAGGCCGGAAATGAAAAATATGACCAATCCCAGGGGTAATATCAAGCCGTATATCAATGGGTTTTGATCGGCCACAATCACTCTCAAATCTAGCGACTGAGACAACATTCCAACCGCGACTACAACCATTATTATAGGGATTTCGTAGCTAATAAGTTGAGCTGCAGAACGCAGTCCACCAATGACGCCATATTTATTAGCAGATCCCCATCCAGCTAGGACCAGCCCTAGTATCCCAAAGACGGATACAGCTGTGATATAGAGTAATCCCAGTTCTAGATTCTGAATTCCTATAGTTTCTGTTATAGGTATAGTTACCCAGACCATGAAAGCCGATACAACCACTATCACTGGGGCAATCCAGAAAATGGCTTTGTCTGACGCGCTGGGTAAAATATCTTCTTTGAGCACCAATTTGACTGCATCTGCAATAGGTTGTAATAGCCCGAACGGCCCTGTCCTTGTAGGACCCAGACGTCTCTGCAACCTTCCGAGTGCCTTTCTTTCTAACCAAGTCAGAGACAATACTATGAACGACAAAACACCAAACAGTATTCCGAGTGCGGTCACCGTACTCTGGACATCAGAAATTGTTATGTAAAGTACAGGGTTGACCATAAACTACCTGTCTACCTCACCCAAAACTATATCTAACGACCCCAAAATCACTACCGAATCTGCTATCCACGAGTCTTTTAAAAGCCTCTCCAACGCTGACAGGTTACAAAAAGAAGGCGGGCGCACCTTTAATCTATACGGGCGGTCAGTCCCGTTACTCACCAGGAACACACCAAGTTCACCACGAGGATTCTCCGCCCTGACGTAAACTTCTCCGGCTGGAGGTCTTATCAGTCTTCGTCCTAACGAAGATGTCACTGGACCGTCTGGAATCTGTTCAAGAGCTTGCTCCACAATACTCAACGATTCATACATCTCTTGGACTCTGACCCAATGCCTGTCCCAACAATCACCATCAAGACCTATTGGTACCTCAAATTCAAACCTATCATAAACAGAGTACGGTTGTGCTTTTCGAACATCGTAATCCACTCCGCACCCGCGGAGACACGGACCGGTCAAGCCGTATTCAATTGCCTCGGATTTACTGATAGTGCCTATATCTTTCAGACGTGACAGAAAGATTTCATTGAATGTTAGTATTTTATCGCTTTCCTCAACATCCTCTCTAAGCAGAGGCAACAGGTCAGAGATTAACTGACCAAAGTTATCTGGCAAGTCTTCCTTAAGCCCACCAATCCTGAAATAATTGTGCATCATTCTCGCGCCAGAAATTTCTTCGAACAGGGCCTGTATCCTCTCCCTCCCGCGGAACGCCATCATAGTAGGCGTCATAGCACCTGCATCTAAACCAATGGTTCCCACGTAGAGAAGATGGCTTGCTATTCTATTCAACTCACACAATATTACTCTGACATACTCGGCTCGCTCGGGGACTTCCAAATCCATCAATTTCTCAACAGCCTGACAATAGACCAACTCGTTATTAAAGTTAGCGAGGTAATCTAGTCTATCGAACAAGGTTATTATTTGATGATATTGCTCACCTTCACAAAGCTTCTCTGAACCTCTGTGGAGATATCCGATATGCGGCTGCACACTGGTAATTTTCTCTCCATCTATACCTAGGACCATCCTGAACACGCCATGCGTGGATGGATGTTGCGGGCCCATGTTGAGTAGCAAATCAACAGAGTTCGGATTGTTTCTTGATTCAGTTACAACTTCAGGCATATTCCTGACTTCAAACCTCAATTATGCTGTTATTTTCAGGGTACGTTATCTATACGAATCTTATCTCAGGTTCTTTAGGCGGAGTGACCAAACTACTCATCCACACTTTGTCATCGTCATAGAACCCTGCTTCGATAAGAACCTCATCCAATATTCCGAGACCTTCACAGTCTTCCAGATAAATTCCTATTTCCCTACGAAGAGCCTTCCTCGCTTTCTCCGCTGTATCCCCAAATCCAGTTATCAACAACTCAGGGCAATATGCTTCGTGGTTGTTTCCTAGATTGGACTCTTCAATTTGATAAACAATGCTGTCCACTTCAACGCACCTAAAACATCATGCTAAGTCTTCTAAGAATTCTAAGTGAATTTCTGTTTCGTCCCTGACATCCAAAAACCCTATTACACTAAGGGAATAGCCTAGAGTCCCTGCTGTATCTTGGAATTCTATCCACGATCTGACGACATGGACTAACTCTTCGTGAACCATGTCCAGAGACTCTCCAGAAGACTCTAGCCCAAGGTCTGACAAACCTGACCAATATACGCCATCAACCAGTCGTGTTTCTGCTTTTAGAGTAATAGAGTCTGACATTTTTTAGAACTCCTGATATTCATGGAAATCATACTCTTTCCTGCCTGGGTGCCCTT
>VFFT01000070.1 GCA_009392775.1 SAR202 cluster bacterium
TGGAGGCGACGGGCGGATTCGAACCGCCGAATAGAGGTTTTGCAGACCTCCGCCTTAGTCCACTTGGCTACGTCGCCTTGATTTGGTTTGCTCGCTCTGGTGGTGCCGAGGGCGGGACTTGAACCCACACGAGCTTACGCCCACGGCCCCCTCAAGACCGCGTGTCTACCTATTCCACCACCTCGGCCTGTTTGACATCGAAGAATTATATCACAAGAGTAGGAGAGCCAAAAGTTACTAATATGATTATGTTCGTCTAATGTTTTGCTATAATCACGTTGTGACGTCACCATTGCGCGGGATTCATCTTGTGTGACGAATCTCGAAAGGTAGTAATATCTTTGAAAGATAACTCCAGGCAAATTGAAGTCGCTACATATGAGAATGAACCATTGGCACGATTGTCAGAACAGAGGTTATATCAAGCCGGCATACCGTGTGTTTTGAAATCGTTGCAAGGTGGGTCGGGATTGTGGGGTTCTGCTTATAACGTGCCACATAGCTTATATGTGTATGAAAATCATTTGGATGAAGCAACAGAAATATTAGGTTTAGATAGCATAATATCACCTTCGGGCAGCGATTATACTAAGCAATGGCCTTCATGGTTAGTGCTTGGTATTGTCTTAGTAGTGGTACTAGTTTTGGTGTCTGCTACTTCTGCTGTTAGGTTGATATAGAGATTATGGAATGCATATGACAGTTCGTTACGGAATTTCATTAATACCTGAACCTGTATTCACCTCCCGAGTGTACCGTCTAAGGCAACTTGTGTGTGGGCAATACGGAGCTTGGGCTGCCGAAATGGAAATGTTGCATATGCCTCTCATACCTTACTTCGATTCTTCAGAAGAGGGTATATCAAATATTTCTATCGGATTGGAACGGATTAGCGCCGAATCACAGAAAAACTCACTCAGATTTCCATTAGTCAGCCGTGGTGTTGGTCATATGTTGGAGAATTGCGATGATATATTCCTCGAGTTTACGGTGGCTGAAGATCCCATAGACCGAGGTCAGAGACATTTGCAGAAGCTTTGGTGGAAAATATTGGAATTAGTGGAATCTACCAGTGGTACTGTAATCCCAGATATTAATATTCTCAAGTCTGATTATAAGCCGTATATATACCTTATGAAGCATGCTAATCTTAGTGACTCGGTGTTTTTAAGTGCTGTTACTTTCGCGGAGAACGTAATTAGAGATTTGAATATACCGAATTCCACAAAAGCTTGGCAATTACAACTGATACGATTCGAGAGTAATTCTGATATCGAATCATGGAATAAAGGTGGCTGGGTATCCGATCTGAGATGGAGAGTGCTTGAATCGTACTCGTTATAAAAATCTGTCGGCTTTGGAGTGATCATGAAAACTACTACTAAACTAAGGGAATTGCTCAATAGAGATCAACTTACGGTAGCCCCATTTGTGATGAATGGGCTCTTAGCACGTATTGCTGAATCAGTGGGGTTTGAGGCTGTATATATGACGGGATCAGGTACATCAGCTGAAAAAGGGTTCCCTGACGTTGGCATGCTGACGATGACAGAGATGGTGATGTCGGCTAAATATATAGTTAATGCTGTAGATATACCTGTAATATGCGACGCTGATACGGGGTATGGGAACGCTCTAAATGTTCGTAGAACTGTTCGCGAATACGAAACGGCAGGTGTCGCAGGTATTCACATTGAGGACCAAGTATTTCCTAAAAAATGTGGTTTCTTCGAGGGTAAGCAAGTGATACCAATGGAAGAGCATGTCCAGAAAATTAGAGCAGCACTGGATGCTAGGCGTGACCCGGATTTTGTCATTATTGCACGTTGTGACGCGTATGCTGTTAATGGTTGGGAAGATACAGTAATCCGGTGCAAGGCGTACCGTGACGCAGGTGCGGATATGATATTTGTTGATGGGATAAAGTCTATGGAAGACTTGAAGATGTATGCTAGTGACTTGAACGATATGCCACGATTGTATAACGGTGATCTTGTGGCAACTCAGGACGTGGATGCACTTGGTTATAAATTAATGATTTGTGGGAGCACCCCGTGGCTAATTTATAAACAGGTGAAGGAAGCCTACGAGGAACTAAGGGACAAAGGGAAGGTTGACCCATCAAGATACGCCACGCGGTTTGATGTGGCAGGGCTTCTAGGTCTAGATGATATATATGAACTGGAGCAAAGATACGGTGCCCAGTAAATTATGCTTGTGTATGGTATGTAAAAGCAGATTTTAGTAGTGTAGGGCTAAGATGGTATTAGTGTAACAACCTCTCGCGAAAACCTTTCCATAGATTCTAATTGTTCTCCGAGGTTTTTCGCTGCAAAGTTTATTATAAAATTTCTGACTCCGGCATCTTGGTATTGCCGTATATCTGCAGCTATTTGTTCCGGTATTCCCTGCATCATAGCACGGTTATTAGGTGGTTCTTCAGTTAGTACTACATGAGTGCTAAAACATGGGGTTACAGCATCTTCTGATCTTCCGTGACTTACACTCATTTCCTTGAGAAATGATATTTTTTCGGACAATTCAGCGGGTTCCAGGATAGCCGGTGGGCGCAGACCGATTGGCATCCAACCGTCTCCGTATCTTGCTGCTCTTCTTAAAGCTGGCCGGGAGTGTCCGCCTATCCATATTGGAGGTCGAGGCTTCTGGGTTGGTTTGGGTAGGAATCCCTCTCCATCAATAGAAAAGAATTGACCGTTAAATTTGGGACTATCATTAGTCCACAATTCCTCAAAAATCTCTAGGTATTCGTCTGTAACTGCTCCGCGATTTGCAAAGTGATCTAGTCCTAATGCTTCAAATTCTTCTCGCATCCACCCGACTCCTACGCCAAGAATCAGCCGTCCGTTTGATAAAACGTCTAGTGTAGCCAGCATTTTTGCCGTCAATACGGGATTGCGGTATGGCACGATTAAAACATGGGTCCCTAGTCTCACAGAGCTGGTCGCACCTGCTAGGAAATTGAGAGTTGAAATAGGTTCATAGTAGGGCTCATCTGGAGTGAACGTGGCTACACCGTCGGCGGCATATGGGTAAAACGATGCTACTTCTCTGGGTAGGATAATATGGTCACTGACCCAGACAGAACTAAAAGCCAGGTCTTCAGCCCTGTGGGACAAAGCTACAAGATTTTCGGGGCTAGCCATGGTCCCGCGACTAGGAAGCGAGCATCCAAAAGAAATGGCCATGGTATTTATGCCTCCATGTGATAGAAGTACTTAGTCAGTGGGTTTAGGTTTTTTGATGACAAATGTTTTGGACAGATGATCATGCCAGGCCTGTTTTTTGTCATCCCATCCCGCCCAGGCGTACCCTAAATACAAAGGCAAGGCGGATAGAATTTTGCACGGTATCTCCCTTAAGAGTATCGTACCTACACTAGGTATGTTTCCACTTGAATCTACTACTTGAATACCTAAAGCCATTTTACCTAGGGTTTGACCTCTACTCTTGGTCATCAGAACAAAATATGAAAAATTTATTATGACTAAAGCGAAAGCAGTGAAGTCACTCATGCCTATAATGCTGACGAGCATACCAAATACTAAAGTCACAAAGAGTTCGTCTATGAGCCGCGCAAATAGTCTGACCCAGAATCCGGCAAAGTCTGGAACCTCCGTATTGAATGTGGTTATGCTCTGCTCGGGGGCGATAAAAGCTCCGCAAAAGCCGCAGTAGTTACCGGTTGTAGTGATTGGCTCTCCGCAATTAAGACAGTTTCCATACACATTTATCTGGACGTTGGACATTGTTGTTGGCCACCTAATTTATTCCCTAAGCTAAATTAATTGTAGGAATATATGTTGATAGATTATCATATGTGCTAAGAATGTGAGTCCAAACTATGAAACCTGCAATAAATGGACAAAAGGAAGAACACAATAGAATGACCGAACGCGTAATTGTTGCAATGAGTGGTGGCGTAGACTCATCAGTAGCTGCCCTTCTGCTGAAAAATGAGGGTTATGACGTAATTGGCGTAACAATGAAACTCTACACTTTGGATACTGATGACTTACCTGATTATTACAAAGGTTGTTGTACTGTTGATGATGTAGAAGATGCCAAGAGAGTATGTCAAAAACTAGGTGTCCCCCATTATGTTATGAATGTGCAGGAAGAATTTCAGACATTTGTAATAGACTATTTCTGCTCTGAGTACCAGCATGGCCGGACTCCTCACCCTTGTATTGCGTGCAACGACAAGATCAAATTCAATTTTTTGGCTAATAGAGCTAAAGCTCTCGACGCTAGTTATGTAGCAACAGGACACTATGCACGTATAGAGCGAGGACTGGATAGGCTGGAGCTTAAGAAAGGAATCGATACTTCGAAAGATCAATCCTATGTCCTCTACGGTATGGGACAAACAGATCTCAGCCATACATTGATGCCTATAGGTGGATATACAAAGAATGAAATCCGTGAGTTAGCGTTACAGGCGGAATTCCCCAATGCCGCAAAGCCTGATAGCCAAGATATTTGTTTCATACCTTTTGGAGATTATAAGGAATTTCTTAAAGAACGAGTCGACTCAATTCCTGGGGATATAGTTGATCTACAGGGATCGGTTGTAGGTGCTCATGATGGGATAGAATTTTTTACTATTGGCCAGCGCAAGGGTTTAGGTTTGTCTGGCACTGGTGATGCGTTATATGTGCTGGAAATCGACTCGGAAAATCACAAAGTGGTGGTGGGCCCAAAATCTGGCTTGTATAAGGACAGCTTTTGGGTGTCAAGAGTTAATTATGTGTCGGGAATCTATCCGGATACAGCAGTAGATGTGCAAGTCAAAATACGTTATCAATTCCAACAGGCTGATGCTGTATTGACTAATTATTCTGACGGGGCACTGATTCAGTTTAAAGAGCCTCAACGGTCTATTACTCCTGGTCAAGCTGCTGTTTTCTATCAAGGGGACTGTGTATTAGGCGGAGGGGTCATTGAGAGCACGGTTCCGTCTAGAGTGTTGGAACTAATCAATGCCTAACCTTGATATAGAACAAGATGTCCGATCTGTTCAGTACAAGTACATCGCTGGAGTGGATGAAGTGGGACGAGGACCTCTGGCCGGTCCAGTTGTATCGGCTGCGGTTGTTCTACCACATGATTTAGTAGGGGATGAAGATTGGCTGAGTGTTATTAACGATAGTAAAAAATTATCTGAGTCAAAACGCCAGATGGCCTACGAAATTATAAATAGACAGGCTGTATCTGTAGCGGTAGGTATAACAAACGCTTCAACTATAGATTCTGTCGGTATATTACCGGCCACCATAAGTAGTATGTTCACGGCATTACGAGGACTGGAAGTATCTCCTGATTTTGTGCTTTTCGATTTCATTCCCTTGAAGGATTGCGAGTATCCATATCGGACTGTGGTAAAAGGGGATACAAAGAGTTACTCCATATCGGCTGCTTCCATCATAGCCAAAGTGACTAGAGACGAATTGATGAAAGAGGCGGACGAACAATACCCAGGATATGGGTTTAGTGGCCATAAAGGTTACGGAACGGCCAAGCATTTGGATGCTATTAAAAGGCTAGGCCCATGTGAAATACATCGGCGAAGTTTTGCCCCGATCAAGAACTACGTACGAATCTGATACCTTTACAGTGGAAGCCCAGTGTATCGGCAGGTTATCAATAAGAGTAGGAAGATCGCTGTTATCAGAACCCCTAGTACAAGGCAAGAATATCTCGGCATAACGCCCCTTATTTATAATTCTGTATCTAATATCATAACGCGAATACTTTCTAATAAGATATAATTTTAATATGCACAGTCCTCAGGAAAAGATTCAGCTGATTAAGTCTATCGCGGAAGATATTGGTAACTTGTTGTCAACCAAAACCTCTTCAGATTTTGATTTGCCGTCACCTTGCGTATTGTGGCAGGTTGGTGACGTAGTAGCTCATTTAATCGGGGGGGCTCAGCGCCATACGGAAAGCTTAAAACGAGCTTTGTCAGGACATGCCGACCCGCCTTTAGGGTACGTTGTGCCGGAGTTAGAACAGTTATCATTTAACAATGCTAATCGTGATAAAGAGATTAGAGCCAATATCGGGGCTAATCTTGTATCCCAATTTGCAGAATGTTATTCGGATTTAAATGATATTTTGGCGGGATTTGGCTCTGATGATTGGAATATACCATGCTGGCACGCTCGAAGTGGTACTATTACAGCTTTGCAGTATTTGGATTTGCGTGTGCAAGAAATGGTAATACATCAATGGGATTTAGCTAGGTCGTTCAATCAGGATTTCCATTTACAAAAAGAAAATACGGACATTCTTTTAACGATCGTTCCGAACTGGCTCTCGGGTACATTTAGACCTGGTGTGCATTTATCTGAACCGATAAGATATGTATTTCATCTCGATGGATTGGGTATTACCGTATCTGATATAAATTGCTATGGAGATACTTTTGAGATCAACGAGGATTTTCCAAATATACCGGATTGTGAAATCTATTGTGACCCGGAATCATACATTTTGTTTATATATGGAAGAATTGATATAACTACTCCTGAATTTTTCGCAAATATGAAGGTGATAGGAGATTTAGATCTAATAAATCAGTTCGAAGAGCGTTTCAAAGGTTTGTAAATTAATATTTAGTAGGTGTTCAGGAATAATCAGAATGGCCAATAATCGTCAGCACGCCGTGGTTGTAGGCGGCGGTATAGTAGGAAATTTAACTGCTTATCTACTGGCAAGTCAGGGGCTGGAAGTGACAGTTATAGAGGCAGATGCGCTAGGTAGCCATGCTTCTGGATTTGCCTTCGGCGAACTTGGAGACCTCGAAGGGGCGGGAATACCTGATCCACTTCTGGATTTTAGCGTGTGGTGCAACCAGAGACATAAAAGTTTGTCGGCTGAGTTGTATGCCGCCTCCGGTATAGACAATGAGTTCGGTACAGTCCAGCGTGTTACTCTGGCGTTTACTGACGAAGAAAAGACTCGGTTGCAGACCCATTTAAACTGGCAAGCCGAGGTTGCAGAGTACGATACTTACTGGATGACTCCCGATGAGTTACATGTGTTAGAGCCTAGATTAAGTTCTCATTGCTTGGGCGGCTCATATATATCCAATGCGAAGGCTGTTGAACCGTATCGGTGTACTTTAGCAGCAGCACAGTCCGCTCAAAAACTTGGCGTTGAGACACTACTGAGAAAGGTTACTAATTTACTGCAGCGGGGACCACTCTGTGAAGGTGTAGAATTTGACGGAGGGCGAATCGAATCAGATTTAGTGGTCTTAGCAATGGGCCCTTGGACGAAGTTTGCATCCGAGTGGTGTGGTATTGACATACCGATAACACCTTTGAAGGGACAAATGCTTCGCCTGAAAATCAACGGAGAACCTCTGAAGTCATCTTTCCACTATGGTAGTAGTTACGCAGCGTCCAAATCGGATGGTTTGATATGGGCTGGCACAACTGAGGAAAAAGTAGGATTTGATGAAACAACGACTGTTGACGCCCGAAACGTGATTATGTCTGACTTGTTACAAGCTCTACCTTTCTTGGAAGATGCTGAACTTAATCAGCAAACTGCTTGTTTAAGACCCTGGTCATATGACGGCATACCAATTGTCTGTAGAGCTCCTGGGTGGGACAATTTGTATATATGTACAGGTGGAGGTAGGAAGGGAATATTGTGGAGTACTGGTATGTGTCATGGGGTAGTAGATATAATTCTTGATCGCAAATCTGTGGTTCCTGGCCTGGAACACCTGGATATATCCAGGTTTAGTGATGTTTGATCCTAAATGTCTGCTCTGCGTGCCACTAGAAGATCGTCTTCCCGTGATGTCTTTATGGCAAAGGGGTATTTGTTTATATCCAGAGCAAGTTCCACGTCCTTAGGATGGTACTGAGGTTGGGAGTCGTCAAAAAACTTCTGGGTAGCCCCTCCCGTCATGATAAGGCTTCTCACCGATTCGGTATCTGGTTCACGGCCTTCAAGTAAGTTTCTTAAGTATATTCCGCATTGCTCGTCTTCATCAGCCCTGATCGCACCCTGATCCCCCATTGCGATAATGGAAATAATATCAGGTTGATCTAATAAGACTTTGTCCACAGTTGCTCTAGCGATAACAAAAGAAGTCACGTATATTACATCGGCCTTGGTGGCTGCTGCTGCTCCGACTGTTCCGGCTCGGGTTGACTGAATGATAGACTTTCCTGAGAAATCCACATCAAAAATTTCGTGAGGAGAATTTCCGAAATCAAATCCTGCGGGTTTCGTTCCATTAACCTCACCCATTAATATGTCGCCATAGCCTTTTTGTTTGAGGGCTAGAGCCTCTTCGATTTCAGCTACTAAGGTGATGTGAGTTGCACCGTTGTTAAACGCTATGGATGCTGTTGTAAACGCTCTGAATACATCTATGATGAGGACCGTTCCGGTAGCTTCCTGTGCATCTCTTACAAGACTTCCTAAGCGTATATCCATGGTAGTTAGCTTCTCTTCACTAGTTTTTGTAGGCTTCTTAGTTCTTCCGGAGGGTTGCGATGACTACCAGTATGTGTCCATGATACCTCGCCTACATAGATGTCACTATGGGAATCTATACAAACGCCATGAGGAGCTATGAATTTTCCGGTTTCTTCACCTTCCCCCTGGTTGCCTAGTCGCGCTTGGACTTGTCCATTGGTATTGTAAATACTTACTCTCGGGCCAAGTCCCGTAGCTTCTATGTTCGGTCCAATAGCAGCGCCGAGTTCTCCTACGTATACGAGACTGCTCTCTTGATCTATGTATAAGCCACAAGGCCTAGCCATGTTTATCCACTGGGTTTCGAATTTTCCTGAAGAATCAAAGATTTGAATCCGGTGATTTTCACGATCTGCTACGTATACCCACCCATCTTTGTCTGTGCAAACGTTATGAGCAATATTAAATTGCCCGGGTTCTGTACCTGGTTCTCCCCATGAGAATAACAATTTTCCGTCCGGTGAATATTTATGTACTCTAGCGTTGCAATATCCGTCCGAAACATAAAATTCTGCCGTTTTTGGGTCCACTGCAACATGGGTGCATCTATTAAAAGGATTTCCACTCATAAAAGGGGCGGGTTTTCCACTAGTTCCTAATGTAAACAAGACTTGCCCGTCCAAAGTGCATTTGCGAACTGTATGGTCCCCATCGTCTGTACAAAACATCGTGTCGTCAGGACACATTGTTATGCCATGGGCTCTCGGGAACACGCCTTCCCCCCATGACTTGAGGAAATTGCCGTTCTTGTCGAACACAATCATAGGATGCTCACCCCGATTGAAACAATACACGTTATCGCTGGAGTCTGTGCCGACCGCAGCGACTTCTTTAAATCCCCATCCATCGGGTAAGGTAGCCCAATTCTCCAACACTTCGTAGGAGTACTGTTCAGTGCCCAGTAATACCATGTTTACCTCTCTGTATTATCGGTTTTATAGAACTGTAGCTGATTGGTTCAGATTGTAGCATTAACCAAGTCTAATGTAACCACTATGTGGTCGACATCTGTGATTGTACGTTGCGGTACTCTTAAGGCATTGCTATTATCAATAGTGTAAAGATTTAATACGAGGATGCAATGAGCGAGGAAATACAGAGAAATTTTGTTAAATATACTTTCTACAAGGTTTTACCCGAATGGAAACAATTATCCGATGACCATAAAACCAGCAGCAAGAAAGAATTTGTAGAAGTGCTTGCGGAATTCAGCCAAGATATTCGC
>VFFT01000071.1 GCA_009392775.1 SAR202 cluster bacterium
CTCGGCTTTTACTATGAAGGCTGTCGGTAGAGCTGCATTTTCCATAGTTGAGGAAGTGCGACGTCAATTCCGTGAAATTCCTGGAATCATGGATGGTACGGGCAAACCAGATTATGCTAGGTGCGTAGATATAAGCACAAAAGGTGCTCTTAGAGAGATGATTGTTCCAGGAGTGTTGGCAGTAGTAGCTCCCGTCGCAGTAGGGTTTGTATTGGGAACTGAGGCACTGGGAGGACTATTAATAGGCTCAGTTTCTGCAGGTTTTATGCTTGCTATTACGATGGCTAGCGCTGGCGGAGCTTGGGATAATGCCAAAAAGTATGTTGAATTGGGTAATTTCGGTGGAAAGGGTTCAGATTCCCATAAAGCGGCGGTTGAAGGCGACATGGTAGGGGATCCATTCAAGGATACCTCTGGTCCATCTCTCAATATCCTTCTAAAACTAATGGCGATTGTCTCTTTGGTTTTTGCACCAGTTTTCCTTCAGGTTACTCCTTTGATACAGATTATAACTGGGTAAAACATCTTCATTTCTTAATAAACAAAAAGGGCTCCGCAAAGGAGCCCTTTTTGTTTATATTTCATATAGCAACTTTCAACCCTAAATAATCGCTATATCAGTTTCATTTGGTACCCTTGATCTTGGTTATGATGTGCTTGGCCTAGGTGTATGCTAGGGTGTCCCTGATTGCGTAAATATTGGGATAATTCAGGAAAGCCATTTACTGTGTAGGTCTGTTTAGGATTTAAAGTGGTTACTAGTTCAACTAGCTCATTGAAATCCGCATGATCGCTATAAGGGAGTGAGACATCTACCCTACGAGAGAAACTTCTTCTCGGATTCACCGACCATCCTGTTAATTCCATGAATTTAATCCTGGTAAAGTGATTTGTTAACTGAAAACTAGCTTTTCCGGGTGGGCAGATTAATATACTCTCTTCTGGCCATGAATCTCCTGTAAACAGGTTTATTGATCCTGGAAAAGCTACTCCGGATTCTACGTATTTAACAGTTATATCGTATACGCTCTGTTCCAGAAAAACGTTTAATCCGGCTAATTGTAGATGGTGGAGTATCTCTTGCGATTTTCCAAGTTTCCAAGAGTTAATGACGGGTCTTATTCCCTGGTTTAACCACTCTTTAAGCCGCGTAACTGCTATATCCAATACTATTGCTGGATCAGGGAATGTATATTCTGGGTTACCATATGTTGACTCAATTATAAGTGTGTCACAAGGAACGAACTCAAAGGGTTTATTGATATCGTTAAATCGTGTTTTGAAGTCTCCGGTGTATAATATTTTTTCTCCAGTATCTAATGATTGTATAAGGGTTTGGGCAGATCCAAGACAATGTCCTGCGGGATAAAAAGTAATTGTATAATTACCTTTTGCATGAGTCTGATAATAGGGTAATGATATAGGACTAGACTTCTTGTAGTATTCGTCCAGTAATAGACTGGATTCTGGAGTCAGAATAGGTTCTATGTGTCGTGCGATGTGATCTGAGTGTGCGTGAGAGACGATACAGGTATCTTTTTTTCTCAAAGAATCCAGCCATACATCTAGCTCTGGAAGGTATATCCCTCTATCAAATATTGCGAGCAAACTGACTCCGGTATCATTAGAAGTTCTTGATTGTGTGATATCATCTTGAGGTATCGCATCAGTAGTATAGCAGTCTCGTATGAAGAGGCTATACAAACGGTTCGTTTAAATATAGGAGGTTAGTTATGTCAGTAGACATCGGAGATAGCGCCCCGGATTTCAAATTGGCATCAGTTAGTGATGGCGATATCACTTTGAGCCAGTTCAAAGGCGAGAAGCATGTAATCCTATCTTTTCATGTTTTGGATTTTACGGGTGGTTGAACTGATCAAGCAACTTCTTTTCGAAAGTATAATGCTCAGTTCGAAGAGAATGATGCCCAAGTATTGGGTATAAGCTGTGACCATGTAGCAGCTCACCGTGCATGGACAACTGCAATGGGGGGACTTCCATATCCGGAACTCTCAGATTGGCATCCTAAAGGAAAAGTCACAGAGTCGTATGGCTTATGGAATGAAGAGCGTGGTGCAGGTACTAGGGCTGTCATGGTGGTGGATAAGTCAGGGGTTATACGGTTTCTGGAGAAATATGTTCCTGGCACCTTGCCAGATCCTAATGAAATACTCCAGTTTGTAAAAAGTCTATAAAAAAGGACGGCCGCACGGCCGTCCTTTTTTATAGACTTTTTAGTCAGTCTTTGAAGGTCTACCCTCCAATTTTCTCGATTCGATAACTTACAGTACCTTTCGGGACATTGATCGATATGTCTTCTCCTACTCGTCTGTCCAGCAACGCTTGGCCTACTGGAGACTGCGTTGATATCTTCCCTGCCGACACATCTGCTTCCCTTACGTCAACTAGTGTGTATAGAATCTTTTTGCCTGAATCTCCAGCTTTCAAAGTTACAGTGCATCCCATGGATACTTTAGCTTGTTGAGCCTTGCGGCCTTTCTGGGTGATTATTTCCACTCTGCTGAGAGTATCTTCTAATTCTCGTATCTTTGATTCTATTAGGCCCTGTCGCTCTTTAGCAGCGTCTAAGGGTGAATTTTCGCGAAAGTCTTTATCTTCCATAGCGTATTTGATATCTTCGACTACTGTTACTCGGTCTATTTTCAGTTCATCAAGTTGAGCGACTAGTCGTTCGTACCCTTGTTGGCTCAGTTGGGTACTCGGAGCGTCATCGAACATTACTGTCTTACTGTTGCCACTGGTGGTTTTCCTATTTCGGGGTATTCTGAGGTGTGTAGCTAAGCTTGCCTCGATCCAGCCCTGGGTTTTTAGAAACGCCAGGAACTCTTTTACAGGGCTAAGTCGGACGCCAGCGTCGGAACCTCCAAGTCCCACATACTGGGCGTACTCAGCTATCTCTGCTGGAGCTAGGCTAGTCACCGCCCGTTCTCGTCCCAGCCAGGCGATAAATCTCCCTATTTCTTGGTGTCCATCGGTGGGTTTTTTACCGTTCTTTTTTGCGGAAACATATTGGCTTAAAGCCTCAGTACATGACAAACTAGTAGGTGTTACCAAAGTAGAACTCCTTATCAACACGAGAATTATCTCGAAAATTTTAGGATTTACTGAGTGAACCTTATTCGAGAGCTCTTAACGGGGCTTGCACTATGGACAGGAGCTCTCGTTTGAAAGTTTTTAACTTTGTTAAGACCACCTGTCTTTAGTAGATTTTTGATCTTGTCTGGCGACAAATGATGAGTATCAATGCACTATCTACATGTATTATGATAGCATTTTAGGCGTGCTCTGGCAAACGTGCGCCAGATAATTCAAGCCGACCCTAAAACCGCAATGAGTATTTTCTGATAGATTCCAAGTGTATACTGTTTTCTGGTTTGTCGTACTGAAAATTTGTTAACGGAGGTTATATGAAAGCCATACAAATTACCGAATATGGTGGGCCGGAGGTTATGAAATATTCAGAGGTTTCTGATCCCGTGGCTGCTCAGGGTGAAGCGTTGGTGAAGATCGAGGCCGTAGGAGTTAACTTTACAGATATCTATAGTAGAGCAGGAATAAATCCTCCCGGATTGCCTTGGATTGTTGGAGTAGAGGGGGCAGGGGTTGTTACTGCGGTAGGTGCCGGTGTTGACTCTATTAACGTCGGAGACAATGTTGCATATTCTGGGGTGTTTGGTTCATATGCGGAAATGGCATCTGTTCCTGCTTCCAAATTGATCAAACTTCCGGATGGTCTCGATGCGAGGTCCGGAGCAGCAGTGATGTTACAGGGTATGACAGCACATTACTTGTGTCATAGTACGTACGCAGTACAGCCTGGCGATAAGGTTTTAATTCACGCTGGTGCTGGAGGGGTAGGCCTATTATTGACCCAGATGGTGAAGAAACTTGGAGGATACGTCTTTTCAACCGTGTCTACCGAAGAAAAAGCACAGTTATCACGAGATGCCGGATCCGATCAAGTAATACTTTATGGAGAACAGGATTTTTCTGAAGAAATAAAGAAATCTACTGACGGTGAAGGCCTTCAAGCAGTGTATGATGCTGTTGGGGAGACAACTTTTGAAAAAAGCATTAGTTGTTTGGGCCGGAGAGGTCATATGGTATTGTACGGGCAGGCCAGCGGGCCGCCCCCTCTAATAGATCCACGCCGACTCGGCAATGGATCATTGTTTTTGACGAGACCTGGTCTGGCAGATTATACGTCCACCAGAGATGAGTTAGAGCAACGGGCTGGAGATGTGTTGAATTGGGTAAAATCAGGTGATTTAAAACTCAGGGTAGAGCATGTATTTCCATTGTCAGAGGCTCCAGAGGCGCATTCACAATTGGCTTCACGAGCTACGACGGGGAAAATTTTACTGATACCGTAATTGGTCGGCTTTTCCCAGATAATTGTATATAATGGTTATCTGGGAAAATAATAAATTTAGAAGTGAATGAAATAACTTCTTGGAGGTTAAATGTCTGAAGTAGTTAGTCAAGAGGAAGTTTACGAAGCTTTGAGGACTGTGTACGATCCGGAAATTCCTGTCAACGTGGTCGATTTGGGTTTGATATACGATGTTCAGGTAAGCGATGAGAATGACGTATTTGTTCAAATGACATTGACCTTTCCAGGATGTGGCATGGGGCCTCACATAGCCCAACAGGCTGAGTGGGCCATACAAGACGTAGAAGGTGTTGAAGACGTGCAGATCGAGTTAACGTTCGATCCACCATGGAGTCCAGATCTAATCAGTGACGAAGCTAGGTCGTCTTTGGGTATCTAGCCAGACTCCAAAATGTGTTAGAGATAAACAAAAATATTAGTAGTTTGCTAGAGGTTGAATGAGTACTCCACAAGAAAACGCCCGCTTAGAACAAATCAAACGCAGCTGGGACCAAAGGCGCCAGATAACTGATCGTTTAGCAGGTATTAAATCTAAAATTGGTGTGTACAGTGGTAAAGGTGGCGTAGGTAAAACGACAGTATCTGTTAATTTAGCGGCCAGCCTAGCTTCAGAAGGAAAAAAAGTAGGGCTTTTGGATGTAGATATAGATTGCCCAAACGCTAATAAAGTGTTGGGTGTTACAGAACCAGCGGACTATGTTGACGGCCAGATAATACCAGCTGAGAAGTGGGGCGTTAAAGTTGTATCGATGGCATTTTTTCAGGAAAAAGAGGACGAAGCAATAATATGGCGTGGCCCGATGGTGCATAACGCTATCAACCAATTTCTCCAATCTACAGAGTGGGGAGAGTTAGATTATCTAATCGTGGATCTTCCTCCAGGAACCTCAGACTCTCCTCTTACGGTAATGCAAACAATACCAATGGATGGTTTTGTAGTAGTAACTACTCCTCAGTTATTAGCCAATGTTGATGCAAAACGTTGTATAAATATGATTCGCAAGCTAAATCTAAATATAGTCGGTGTAGTTGAAAATTATACTGGTGATATATTCGGACAGGGAGCCGGATCGGTTTTGGCACAGGAAGTGGATACTGAATATCTAGGCAGCATAGCACTCAGGCAGGCCTATCAGGATACTAGTCGTCCTACTGTGTTGTTGGATGATGAAGTTTCCACTGAGTATGACGCTATAACCTCAAAATTCAGAGAAAGCTTAAAGGCTTTGGGGAGAGAAGCTCCTTAAGTTCCTTCTGCTAGTTCCCCATTGTGATTAGGAGTTGGGAGTAGTTTCGGATACTCATTTGCGATATTCGCTAGAACTGATAGGTTATCGGGGGTACTACGCTTTCCGTTGGCAAGATTCATTAGCAATTGAATTTCTGAATTGACTGCGTCTTGGGCATATGTGCTCATCTCGCCCATCTTACGATACTTCCTGTATCTTTCTCGTAGTAGTTTGGACGACGAAAGTTTTTCAATGTCCAATAACCCCTTCATTATGTGAATCTTCAGCGCATCTGATGCGTTCAGAGGGTCATGGTGTGATCCTCCTTCAGGTTCACTGACCACATTGTCAACTAATCCCAATAGAGAGCATTCGGAGCTAGTTAACATAAAGTCTTCTGGGGTCTTCTGAAGTATCTCAGAGGTTGTTGGTCGTTTTGTAGATGTAAGACTGCTCACTGACACAGGAGAGTATATTGCGTATTCTTGCATCAATATTCTGTCGGAAATTCCAAGAGCTAAAGCTCCCTCGCTGCCGCTTTCTCCGATTATCGCTGATACTATAGGGATAGGCACTTCAGCCATTAACGCTAGAGTGCCCGCTATAGCATTTCCTATTCCTTGTTCTTCTGCTTGTATCCCAGGATCCGCTCCTTGAGTGTCTATTAGTGTCACAAGCGGTAAACTAAATTTGGTTGCTAGTTTTATGATACGTTGAGCTTTGCGAAGCCCATCAGGGTATATATGATGGGCAGACTGACCCATTTCGGGGCCTCGTTGTTGTCCGATAATTGCTACAGGCTTACCGTGAAGGCATCCTACTCCGCCGACGACAGACCTACAGTCACTATTGAGACGGTCTCCATGCAGTTCTATGAATGGTTTTAGCATAGACCTCATGTAGTAGAGAGAGGTCGGTCTCTCGGGATGGCGTGCTGTTGCTATAGGATCGGATGAGCTCTCATTAGTGGGACTCGGTTCAGTCAGCTTGATAGTTCGCTTTATATCTTTGTTAGTGTGCTTCTGATTTGTTAACACGTTGAGTAAAGATGCGATCCGTGGCTGCAGGTTTTCACGGTCGACAATATTGTCTATTAGGCCATTGTTCAAGTGCGCTTCCGCAGTGTGGGCGCTGAACGGAACCTTTGTATTAGACACATTTCTTAGTGTTCGGAGTGGAGATAATCCCATTAGAGATCCTGGTTCTGCTAGAATGACATCGGCCAGATTAGCAAAACTGGCATAGGCCTGTCCTGTGGAAGGGTTAGCTAGGACTACGATGAACGGAATATCCTTTTCTCGGAGTCGATTAGCAGCCGATACGGTTTTGGCCATTTGCATTAGGGATATAACTCCCTCTTGAATTCTGGCTCCGCCACCTGTGACTAGTGCTACGGTTGGTATATCTCTTTTGGCAGCATCTTCTAGCGCTAGAGCGACTTTCTCCCCTACCACACTACCCATACTGCCGCCCATAAAACCGAAATCTAGCACTATCAGCATAGATTCCAGACCCTCTATTTTTGACCGCCCTGTTACCACAGCTTCTGTTAAGCCTGTCTTGGTTTGGCTTATTGATAATAGCTCTTGGTACTGTTTCTTGTTTGAAAAGGATAGTGGAGCCACAGAGCTCAGGAATTTATGAGATTCTCTAAAACTATTATGATCTGATATCAGCTTTATGCGTTCTCTTGCCGAAAGGGTGTAGTGAAATCGGCAATATGGGCACACTTTGTATGCCGAGTAGGTGTCTGAGTCGTGTATATCTCTTTCGCATAGAAGGCATAGTTCATGTAGGGTAGATATGTACGATTCGGTATCTACACCTTTTCGGAGAAGCGACGTTATTATTAAGCGAAAGAGATTCAAAGGTAAAAACCTTGCAGGAGAATCCAAAGATGTCTGTATTTTAGAGAAGATAGTATTAAGCGAGTATTACGGCTTGAAGGCTATCTCAAGTATGTTTGTTGCATCGATATCTTGTTTTATTTTTACAGTGTCCGATATCCTGTGCCCGACTACCCAGACTATCTCATCGTCAACCGCTATTAAAGGGACACAGTGGCGTTGAACTTTGTTGACCTTTGCGTCGGTGAAGAAATCCTGTAACTTTTTGTGCCCCAGCATTCCTAATGGCTTAAATTTATCTCCCGCTTTCCAAAATCGGATGGTAGCCTGTGAGCCCATTGCATTCGTGCAAAAATACTGGGTTAATCCGCTTGGATTGACGGACTTGTATTGACCACGATCAGAGAGAAGTTTGAAACAGAAGCTCATGCTGTTGATGTCAACATGAATTTGTTCATCAATCTGTGTGGGTAGTATGATGTGTTGTTCAATACCCTCTAACGATAGAATATCACTTGGTGACTTGCTACGATGGCAGATACAGAGTTTACCATCAATTGATTGGGCCATTAGTCCAAACGGGAGATGTATGGTTTTATTCTCGTGGATATGGTCAATCAATTTGACTACAGCGCTAATATGTTTTTCAGTTATTCGCCTAGTGTCACCGCACACGTGGGTATAGGCTTTTCGTACTAAGTGTCTTTGCATCGAAGGGTGAAGTGGGGAAATTTGCCGTATATCGAATTCGACACGGTGTTCTTGCGGAGGATAGGTGTCACATACACTCATTTCGTCCCAAAGGGTGTTCATCTCCTGTTCGATGTAATCGAAATCTATTGCGGAAGACCGAGAGAGCCGTATAAGAGCATTTTGAATTTGAGGATTATATTCGCTAGCCAAAAGTGGCATTAAGGTTTTTCGAACACGGTTCCTTGTAAAATCAAGCATATCGTTGGTTGTATCTTGACGGAATGCTTGGTTAATAGAATCGCAATATAGGCTAGTTTCTGATTTGTTAATGTCCAAGAATGGTCGGAATAACTTCACTTTCGTCTCTTTTGAGGGCCAGGGCCAACCGGAGATTTCAGACATACCCCGTAGCCCATTTAGTCCTGATCCTCTTAGGATATGTTCAAGAACAGTTTCCGCGAGATCATCAGCTGTGTGTGCTACTGCAACAAGGTTGGACTGTTGCTCCTGGGCAACTTTTAATAAGAACTCATACCTTAGTTCACGAGCACCTTGTTCGAAGGATGAGATTCCGTGTTGTCGTTGATACATATCGGTATCCTGATATTCGGACGTGCAGTTTAATCCTAATTGTTTAGCCAGATCTAATACAAAAGCTTCATCATCATCTGCTTCCTTACCACGAAAATCGTGGTTTAAATGGGCGACATGTAGTTTTAGGGGGAATACGCTTGTGATTCTTGATAGACAACGTAATAATGCTGTGGAATCTGGGCCACCGGATACACCGACTACTAGGGTCTCGTAATGCGCCATTCCTGATCTCAACAGGGCTTGTATGGTGCGGGTTTCTAATACTGAATATCTATTTTCACATTTTTTAGTCATACGTTAGGTCCACTATAGTTGATTAGGTGGGATACCGAATTATAACTAAGCAGACGCCACGAATCTCTAAAGAGTTCTACAGTTGTTATGGAACTTAAACTAAGTGTCATACTATGAAAATTATGGAGTGGTATTTGTAGGATCCGCGCGCAAATACAACGAATTGCAAAGTTGTGCGATACGATTGCGATTTGATCATCGTCCGAATGGTTTCGTTGTATATTGTCAAATGATTCCCAGCATCGATCACTTAAAGAGATTAGTGACTCCCCTTTTGGCATGCTGACTAAAGACGGATCTAGCCTCCATTGATTCCAAACCTCAGGCCAATTCCGACGCATATCATTTCCTGTGATCCCTTCTAATGAACCGAGATTTAATTCCATTAAGCCTGGGTCCAGATTAATCGGAATACCCGTGATTGATGATATGTGTTGGGCAACCTGTATCGTACGCTTCAGCGGGCTCGAATACAGTGCTGTTAATCCCCATCTTAGAGATGCTCTAGCAGTTGCCAATGCCTGGGAGATTCCAATGTCGTTCAACGGTATGTCGATTTGTCCTTGGAATCTACCTTCGCTGTTCCACTGGGTCTCTCCGTGACGAACTAGATAAATTTTCAAAATTTCTTTGTCCTGAATTTAACTAGAGAATGAAGATGGTAGTATGTCGCGATTGTTCGCAAAAAGAGCTGATGAAAGGAGAATTACAACGCCGATGATACCATTCGCTAATTTGCGATGTAAAGCTGGCATATGGATAACTATATTTTGAGTAATGATCTTATGTGAAACATATCTGGGTAGTTGAGAGGTGCATCAATTTCACTTTATAATGACTTATATGGTAAATGTACTTGGAATAGAAACTTCTTGTGACGAGACAGCTGTCGGCGTAGTAACTGATGGTCATGTGCTTCGGTCAAACATCATAGCCTCACAAATTGACATACATGCCCCATATGGAGGGATAGTCCCCGAGCTTGCTTCACGTCAACATATCAGGGACATTTCTGTAACTGTACATAGTTCCCTAAAAACGGCAGGGATTAATTTGGGAGATATTGATATCGTCTCTGCCACGTACGGGCCAGGTTTAGCAGGATCTCTAATAACTGGGTTAAATACAGCGAAAGCCCTAGCCATGTCTCTTGGAGTTCCCTTTATTGGGTCCAATCATTTAGAAGGGCATTTATATGCGTCGTGGTTAAAAGAATCAGGAGAATTGCCGGATTCGGAACCAGGATTTCCGCTTGCGTGCTTGATAGCGTCGGGAGGACATACTGACCTAATCTTAATGGAAGGTCATGGGAACTATAAGTTGGTTGGTAGGACGCGCGATGATGCGGCTGGAGAGGCTTTTGACAAAGCTGCTAGGGTTCTAGGATTAGGTTTTCCTGGCGGGCCAGAAATACAAAAATCTGCGGAGCAAATGATTGGAGAGAACGACCTAGAGTTACCTAGAGCTTGGATGAAAGGTACCTTGGACTTCAGCTTTAGTGGTGTAAAAACTGCTTTGCTTCATATGGCCCAGAACAAGGGTATTTATCCACTTGATCAATGCCAATTTACAGATGATCAAGTACGCGTGTTAGTAAATCAAATGTCCCATGCGTTTCAGGAGGCCGTTGTTGACGTTATGGTTGAGAAAGTGGTGACTATGGCCGAGCAATACCACGCGAAGGGAATATTGATCGGTGGAGGAGTTGCGGCAAATAGTAGGCTACGCGCCAAAGTTGTGGATCGGTCGAATATTCCGGTCCTAATTCCTCCTCCAGTATTATGTACTGACAACGGAGCAATGATAGCGGCCTGTGCCTACTATCAATATCAGAGAGGTGAGCAGTACGGCTTCGAGCTCGACGTTAATCCTAGCCTCCCACTCGGATAGGTTTTTAGACTAAGGATGCGGGCGTATTTTGCGCGGATCGTGCTCCAGAAATTTTAGCACTTAGAACGTTGGCAAGTTCATATAAATCTGATTCAGACTTGGGACCACCGGCTGACGTAGTGATAGACCATGACCGTCCCCTAAGTGTGATAGAGGCATTCTTTTGCCTGTAGTAGTGTTGTGATATTAGCCAGAAGCAAACCAATATTGCTATAAGAAGTATTAGTGGTCCGGCATCTATATTTATTATTGGTACGGTAGGGCCATTCCATTTTCCAGTTATCCAATAAGCTAAACATAAGTATATGAATAGACCTGAAATGGTCATGAAAATAGCTTGATATAGGTTCCAGTAATTTTTCTTAACGTTTGTGACGATGATTTCGTCTACATCTTCTAATCTGACAACTTGGCCTGCGCGGTTTCCTCTATCGTCAGTAAATGATAATGCTCTCTCTGACGTTACTATCAAAAGCTCACCGTTACTAGTCGGTTCGGAAACAAGCCCTTGTTGTGAAGAGAAGGAGAGGATTATATCTTCGTCGTGTAAGATAGCAATCTTCCTTACCTTTTTCAGAAAACTATGGGGCTGGGGTTCTTCTATGTACAATCTAATCCTCCGGAAATATACTACCATATCTAATTCACGGTACCTTCGTATTCTGTGGAGGATTTGATGGAAGAATTAACCAATCAAGATATATTATCCTTGGCGAAGTCTGTAGATATGGACATTCCGGATGATGATTTGGATCAAGTTGCTATGAGTCTTAATGCCATACTTCAACTAATGTCTGATATTTACGTTGATGACGTGAATTTGATCGAGCCATTGCCAATACGGCATGTTATGGAGGATCACATTTATGATTAATTCAGACATACCATTCCTGTCCGCTACTGATCTTGGGCATTTAATAAAATCTAAGGAGTTGTCGCCTGTCGATGTCGTAACGGCTTATCTCGAACGGATTCAAGAATTGAATCCTAAGTTGAACGCATATATCACTGTTAGCGGTGAGTTGGCGTTAGAGCAGGCTAAGCAATCAGAAACAGACATTAGCAATGGAAATTACTTAGGCCCCTTACATGGAGTGCCGGTCGCGGTCAAAGACCAAATCCACAGTGCGGGAATACTGACTAGCGATGCATCTAAGATTCGTTCTGATTTCGTACCTCAGGAAAATGCTACGGTGTTGGAAAATCTGAATAAGTCAGGGGCTATCTTACTCGGGAAACTTAACATGAGCGAATTTGCTCTTGGAGATCCCATAAGTTCGGTTTATGGTCCAGCTAGAAACCCTTGGGACATAGAAAGGAATCCAGGGACTTCGAGTACAGGTTCGGGAGCTGCTACTTCAGGATTTTTGTGCGCTACCTCCTTGGGGGAGGATACTGGTGGGTCAATCCGGGGGCCTGCAGCTAATTGTGGTCTTGTTGGCCTACGTCCTACGTGGGGTAGAGTTAGCAGATATGGAGTAGATGGAGCCTGTTGGTCAATCGACACTATTGGTCCTATATCAAGGACGGTTTCGGATTGCGCTCTCACCATTGGATCAATAGCGGGATATGATCCAAAGGATCGATATACTAGCAACATTCCAGTTCCAGACTATGTGAATCTTCTAAGTGGCAATCTTCAGGGATTAAAGATCGGCTTAGTAACGGACTTTCTTGATAGTGATGAGTTAGGAGTAACAACGGCAACCAAAGAGGCGGTTGTAGCAGCGTCAGACCATTTTAGGACCCTTGGGGCTGAAGTAGTAGAAATATCTATGCCTATAGCAAAATATACTGGGGCTGTAGTACGTACCATTACTCATACAGATAGGGTAAGTTTGTTTCCTGACAGGATTAGAACAAGGGCGTCAGATCATCATCACAATACTAAAATTGCTTTCATGGCAGCAAATCTTATACCAGCGCAGGTATATTACAAAGCCCAGAAACTACGTGAGATGGTTAGGAATCAAGTTATGGAGACCTTTAAGTCAGTTGATATATTAATTCAGCCGACATCTTCAGGTCCTGCTGGAAAGATAAATCTAGAGCCCGGGGTAAGAAGTCTAGATCAGGCTAAGAAAGACCTATTAGAGGGAAGTTTCAGGGGCCTTTACAGTTTGTCCGGAGTTCCAGCCCTCTCTATATGTTGTGGATTTACAAATATCGATGGAAAGGAATTGCCGTTGGCACTTCAAATATCCGGTAGGCCGTTTGATGAAGCTACAGTTCTAAATACCGCTTACGCTTATGAACAAAGTAATCCTTGGAAAGATAAGCGACCGGATTTTTAAATTTTCGGTATTATCAGGGCATAGCAAACTAGAATCGTAATAAACAATATAAGGAGAGTAGAATGACGTTACCAAACCCTGGTTCATGGCAAGCAATAATAGAAGAGGCAGCACCTCAATTATTTAAGGATGTGACTGCTGTTAGGGACAATGTTCTTACTGATGGAGCTCTGTCTATGAAAGTAAAAGTTTTGATGACTATGCTCTGTGATGCTTTGTTGGCGCACGATCACGGCGTTGAGAATATAGCTAATAGGGCGCGAGCTATTGGTGCAACTGAAGAAGAGATAGCAGAAACCATAGGTGTAGCTTTTGTCATGGGTGGAACTCCGGCATTAGTGACGGGTTCCAACGCTTTTAAAAAGTCGTAAGTCGATAAACGGAGTATATTGACAGTAATTTTCAATAATGTTACGCTCAATATAATAGCGTTGATGGAGACGAGTAGGTTAATCTAAAGCGCAAAGCGAGCCTGGTATGGTGTGAGCAGGTGCGTATAAATTACCGAAAATCCCTCCGGAGCTGCCAGCAGAAAGGGCTAGAATCCTGAGTAAGCCAGGCCGAGTTCGTCGTCCGTTATTAACGACGGGGCATGATAGTGTCCTTATTAGAGAGGTCTGAATTTTCAGGCAAATAGGGTGGTACCGCGGGATTTATGAAAGTCCCGTCCCTAAGTGGGGCGGGACTTTTTCACGTCTCAGAGAAACCATAAATGTGTCTATTTTTGGCTAATATAGCCAAGGAGGATTTAATTGAAACTTAAAGGTGCGGAAATCATTTGTGAAAGTCTTCTCAAAGAAGGCATTGATGTTATTTTCGGTCATCCTGGGGGAGCTATCCTACCATTCTATGATGCTCTATGGAGCTATCCTCAACTGAAACATATTTTAGTGAGACATGAACAGTCTGCGGCTCATGCGGCTGATGGATATGCTCGGATGACAGGGAAGCCGGGCGTATGCGTAGCTACATCTGGACCAGGAGCTACTAATTTAGTAACCGGTATCATGAATGCTCGGGCAGACTCTATTCCCATGGTTTGTATAACAGGACAAGTAGCCCGACCAGTGTTAGGATCTGAAGCCTTTCAGGAATGTGATATTTGTTCTATAGCAGCAGCTTGTTCCAAGAGAACGTATATGGTGATGTCAACTGATGATCTCGCATCGACTATACACGAGGCGTTCAGAACTGCGGTGTCTGGACGGCCAGGACCGGTTTTAGTAGATGTACCTAGAGATGTACAACTGGAACTCGCTGAATTCAGTTATCCGGAAACGCCAGGTTGCGTTATTGAACCCGAGGTATTATCTGAAGAGACGCTTATAAATGTTAAAAGAGCCGCGGAACTCATAAATCAATCAGAACGTCCGGTTATTATCGGTGGACACGGTGTTGTCATGTCTAGAGCTTTTGATGAAGTAAAAGATCTTGCAGAGACCACTGGTATACCAGTTATAAACACACTGCTCGGATTAAGCGGATTCCCTAGAACTCATGAATTGAGTTTAGGGATGCTGGGTATGCACGGTATGTACTGGAATAATATGATTATAGAGCAATCTGATCTGATTATTGGCCTTGGTATGAGATTTGACGACAGGGTTACTGGAAAAGCTTCTACCTTTGCGCCACATGCTAGGATCATCCATCTGGACATTGAAGGTTCCCAGATAGGGCGTAACGTGCCTGTAGAAGTACCACTTCAAGGGGATGCTAAATCCATACTTCAATCACTGGTACCCTTGGTAAAGAATGTTTCTAGGCCAGCTTGGATGGCTTACATAAATGAAACTAGGGACAGGCATCCTTCATTGGCAATTCCTAGCTCCGAAAATCTTCAGGCTCAGGAAGTTCTGGTCGAGATCAATCGATTGATCCAGGAAAACCCAGAGACGGTTGTTGTAACCGGTGTAGGTCAGCACCAGATGTGGGCAGCGCAATTTCTTGAGTTCAACAACAGTAATACCTTTGTGTCTTCAGGTGGATTAGGTACTATGGGATTTGAACTTCCTGCGGCGATGGGAGCCCAACTAGGTAGGCCGGGGGCTCCTGTTTGGAGTATTGCCGGTGATGGAGGCTTCCAGATGACCTTACAAGAGCTCGCCACCGTTGCCCAAGAGAAAATGCCTTTGAAAATAGCGTTATTCAACAATGGTATTTTGGGAATGATAAGACAATGGCAAGAACTATTTTTTGAACAACATTTGAAAGAGACTCCTATTCCAGGTCCCGACTATGTCAAATTAGCTAATTCTTTTGGCATTCCAGCGTTAAAGGTTAGTCATCAAGAAGATGTGATGCCCGCATTAAGGAAGGCAAATGAGGAAGACGGTCCGTATTTAATTGAATTTGTCGTTGATTCTGAGTCTCATGTATATCCTATGGTGCCTCCTGGTGGTGGACTTGGAGACACTTTAGAAGATCCGTTGACACGGGTCTAGTTCAGGTACTAATTTATATTGGATATATTTGATTAACGTTGTGATACTAGTTTTATATTCTGAAGGATGAGGTTGCATCATGGAATGGGTCTCTATACAAGAAGCCTCTCATATATTGAATGTTTCTCAAGATGTGATTCGTCGATATGCTCGGGATGGTAGGCTTAACGCAAGAAAACAACCGAAAGAAACCGGAGGTACCTCTTGGGTAGTGGAGCTTCCAGATGGGCCTTGGGAAGATGATTTTAAAGAAAATGTTCATAGCATTGCCCAGAGATTAACCCCTTGGTGGTGGTCTGCTCCAGAGAAAGAAGGGGTGGTACATTATGTGGATGGCCTGGGTATTGAAGAGATAGAAGCCCTGTTCATGTGTGGGCTAATGACGAACAATATTTATTCAGCTGTTGGGCATGATCTATCTGACAGATGTCCTGAATGTATTGAAGAGGTTGTTAAACAAGGATTGCCAATGGAGACTCGAGAATAGATCAGATCACACGGTAGACCCATATTTGATGGTAGGCGTCCGGCTCACCTTTTGGTAACGCTTGGAACGGTTCGGTGCATTCTACTAGTTCCCACTTCTTGGCACTGGAGAGTGTATCCTGCTTGTCTTTGAACCCCGCTGGTTCATAGATGTCGGATCTAAGGCTGAACGCTATGTAACCACCTGGTTTGGTCACCCTCACTATTTCGTCTAGAGAGTGCGGAGGAGCGTGCCCTATTGTTAAAACCCCCACTGTTATAGCTGCGTCAAAATGATCCGATGGAAACGCCAACGCATCTCCCATAACCATTTGGTGAAGTTCCGAATACACCTGTTTTTTAGATGCCTGTTCCAGCATCCCTCTAGAGAGGTCCATGGCTACTAAATTTGTGCATCCGGCTGCGTGTAGGAGTAGGCCTACTAGGCCCGTGCCTGCCCCAGCATCTAGTATTATTGAATTAGAGTGAATATACGGTAACAAAGATGCTACGGCTCGTTCGTGGCCATTCCATTCAAAGTCATTTTCAAGGTCCGTTTCGTAATCGTTTGCCCATTCATCGTATCTGGCTGATAATTCGCTGTTATTAGCCGAAGAGTAGATCCACTGGACTTTATTCTGTTCTTCCATCTGTAACCTACCTATCTTTAGTAACCGTATCGTGTGTCGGGCTCTTGGCTACGTCGCAATTGGATATTCTATTAGCGGGTACTAATGCCTACTTCATTACTTGCTTTATAGTGTCTGTAAAAGTAATGTACTAAACACGATTATATCAGAGGAGAAATATGTCTGACCTATTGATTCGTAATGGCCGCATAGTTGACGGTACAGGTTCAAAATCATTTTCAGGTAGTCTAAGTATTGATGGAGATACAATAACTATAATCACAGGAGATACTTCCGCTATAGATGCTGATCGGATTATTGATGCTGACAACTACATAGTATGCCCCGGGTTTATCGATATGCATTCTCATTCTGATCTTATGCTGTTAAATGATCCTTTTCATGAACCTAAGGTTAGGCAAGGTGTCACTACAGAGGCACTCGGCATGGATGGTCTATCTTATGCTCCTTCTTCGACTGTTAACTTGGAACTGTTGTTGGGGTATCTGTCTGCTATAAATGGGACTGCTCCTGAAGGTGTCAGGTGGAGCAGCGTCAGTGACTTTTTGCAACTGTTTGATAATAAGTGTTCGTGCAATGTTGTGTATTTTGTTCCACATGCTGCTATTAGAGTCGAGGCTATGGGTTGGGATGCCAGACCTCCCAATGCTGCTGAGCAGATGAAAATGGAAGAATTGGCTATCCAAGGTATGCGAGATGGGGCATTTGGATTTTCTACCGGATTGACCTATGCTCCGGGTGCGTACAGTGATACCGAGGAATTGGTCGGGGTATGTCGGGCAATCAGGGATACAGGTGGGATATATGTGTCACACGCCAGGTATTCTCTGGGAGATAGGCTCCTAGATCCCTTCCGAGAAGTTCTCACTATAGGTAGACAAAGTGGTATACCTGTCCATATATCTCATTACCATAATCCTGTGGATGGGATGGGTGAGAAGATGGTCGCGCTGGTCAATGAAGGCAGGAGTGCGGATATAGACGTCACATTTGATCAGTATCCATATCCAGCAGCAAGTACTGTCCTACATTCATTATTGCCGATCTGGGTGCATGATGGTGGGCCAACCGAACTGATGAATCGTATTAAACAACGTAGCGTGCGTGATGAAATAGGTGATTCTGTTGATCCACAATGGGGCATGACCCTTGATCATTACATAATTAGTAACGTTAAAACAGATGCTAACAAAGAATGGGAAGGACGTTCTTTAACCGATCTCGCGACGGCTAGAGGGCAACGTATGATAGACGCGATTTGCGAAATTTTGATTCAAGAAGATCTTGAGGTTGCTTTTGTAGCCAGGACTGGGAATAACGAAAACATTAGAACCATAGTAAAACATGATGCTCAAATGGTGGGATCTGACGGGATTATGACTGGGGATTATCCTAATCCTCGAACTTATGGCACGTTCCCTTTTATTTTGGATAGACTTGTTCGTGAAGAAGGAATTTTGTCGTTGGAGGAAGCAGTTCGAAAAATGACCTTTATGCCTGCTCAGCGGCTAGGCCTTACGGATAGAGGCGTACTACGAGATGGTATGAAAGCCGATATAGTAATGTTTAATCCTGATACTGTCACGACACCAGCTACTTTTGAAGATCCAAAACAGTTTCCGTCGGGTATAGATTATGTGATAGTCAACGGTCAACTGGTCATTGACTCTGGAAACCATACGAGAGCTCTGCCGGGGAGATCATTAAAGTCTCAATAATCAATCGGATCTGGTAATAATAAAACCCCTCCTAAAGAGAGGGGTTTTATTATATGTGCTAAGACTATCAGTGACCTAAGTATATATCCAGATATTTTATCGGCCTTTCCAAACAGGAGCTCTCTTTTCAGCAAAGGCTTTTACACCTTCTTCCGCATCTTCAGTATGAAGTATTACATCTCTCTTCAGTTGAGCGAATGCGACACGTCGCTCTAGATCCATGGCTGCTCCCATAATAGAGGACTCTTTTATGGCTGCTAATGATAATGGTGCGTTAGCTACTATTTTTCGAGCAATTTCTTCTGCACGGGTTAACACTTGGTCAGGTTCGACCACATGGTTCACTAACATCAGCTCTCTCGCTTTTTCAGCGTCTATAAAATCGCCGGTAAATAATATTTCAAAGGCTATGTTTTTCGGCAATACCTGCGCTAACAATGCAGGTCCGCTCACTGAGGCTATACCTCGTTTTACTTGAGGCCAACCAAATTGAGCCTCAGTAGAAGCTATCCTTATGTCGCTACCGAGGGCCAGTCCGCATCCCTGTGCCAAGCAAACACCATTTATCGCAGCAATTATTGGCTTCCAAATGTTCGATTGAACTACATATAGGTCACCAGTGCTTGGGCCTTCGTTGGCACGGGCATTCGCCATGGCTACTAAATCGTGACCGGTAGAGAAGGCTCTACCATTACCAGTAACAATGGCGCACCTAACTTCTGGGTTATTTTGGACGTCCTGAAACGAGTCCCAGAGAATCTGGCGCATAGGGGGATCTATAGCGTTAAGCTTTTCTGGCCTATTAAGGGTTATGAAGGCTATTCCGTCTTTTATTTCGTATAATGCTTCTGGTTCTGGCACAATCGTGTCTCCTTATTATTTTATAGTGTGTCTGGTCCTTTTTAGAAGTACGGATGTTTATAGTCTAGTATATGTCAGATAATACGGGAGCCAGTCGGTTTTGTCCCTATTACTCCCGTTTCCTCCAAGTTTGTTATCGCTGCGTCAGTTAACCCTAAGAATTCACTGTATACGGTATGGTTGTGTTGGCCTAAAGTGGGTGCAGGCCAATGGACTTGACCTGGTGTAACCGACATTTTCCAGGCAAAGCCTGGGTACCATTTGGGGCCTACTTGTGGGTGGTCCACATTGTTAAATGTGTTTCTTTCTGAAAAGTGAGGATCTTCCAAAAGATCTGGACCACGGAGAACGGGACCGCTGGGTACACCAGCTTCCTGTAGTTTATGGACAATACCGTACATTTCGTGGTTAATTGTCCAGTCACCGATCAACTTATCTAGTTCGGCCTGATGGAAGAGACGCTGCTCATTATTTGAAAATTTGTCGGTTGAATGTAATTGCGGATCGCCTATTACATTCACAAGATTTTGCCATTCGGATTCATTAGTTATAGCAATAGTCACCCAGCGGTCATCTCCGCTGCAGGGATATATGTTATGAGGCGAAAAATATGGTGAGTGATTTCCTATTCGTTCAGGTTCAGCACCGCTAATCTGGTAGCTTACAACTTCTCCCCCTATTAGTGATACTGCTGATTCCTGCTGGGACACGTCCACGAACATACCCTTGCCGGTTTTTTTCCGATATCTTAACGCAGCCAATACAAGTCCCGCAGCGTGGGAGCCAGTTATAGGATCTCCGTGATTAATTCCGGATTTCATAGGACCATCATGCTCATATCCTGTCATATGAGCCATTCCACATAATTGCTCTTGCCCAATACCGTACGCAACGTATCCTTTCCATGGCCCACTATTCCCAAACGCTGGCATGGATACGTAAATTATGTCCGGTCTAATGGACTTTAGTTTTTCGTAATCGTATCCGAGCCTTTCAAGACTGCCTTGCCTGAAATTTTCGACAACTACGTCACTGATGGACACAAGTTCTTCGAATACTTTTCGGCCAGGTTCTTCCGTAAGCTCCAAACTTATACCGTATTTGCTCATATGTAGACAGTTGAACCAGCCATTTCGATTCCAAGGTTCGCTACCAGGTTCAGCATCAGGATATGCAGCAATTCCAGGAGCAGGAGTCACTGGGCCTCTATGTGAATCGTATACTCGTAGGGATTCCATCTTAATGACTTGTGCTCCCATATCCGCCATTAGTTTGGTGCAATATGGTCCTGCCCATATTCGAGACAGATCAAGTATTCTATAGTTCTTTAAAGGCTGATTGTTTTCCATCTAAACCACTCCATCTGAGCGAAGAGATAGGAATGTTTCCTGAGAATATCCAAGTTTTTTACATATAATTTCTTCGGTGTTTTCCCCCAGAAGTGGAGCTCTCTGATATACCCATGCAGCGACTTCTGTGTGTGGGCTAATAGGAGGGCCTGGGTATTTGAGAGTTCCAGCAACGGGGTGGTCGAGATCAACAAAATAATCCCTGGCTTCGAGTTGTTCCATTTCTAGGATGTCTTGCATGTTGGCTACAAAGGAAAACCCTAATCCGTGCTCCTGACCAGCTTTAAATATGTCGACTTTGTTATTGTCTAATAACCATGGCAACATCAAGGCATCTACTTCATCAGCGTATAATAAACGACCTTGTCGGGAAGCGTATTTCTCCTCGCCCAGTTCTTCACGTTCCATGATATTGGATACTTCAGGCCAGTTTTGATCCGGTCCGGCAATTATTCCCACGTATCCGTCACCGCACGGGTATATGCCCCATGCTGCTCGTCCGTAACCTCTATTACCTACGCGAGAATATTCTTGTCCAGAGTAACTGTATTGCATTAGGGCATTTTCAAGGACATTAGTCGCATATTCTGCGATTGATAAATCTATATGTTGTCCTGACCCAGTTTCCTCTGCATGCATCAATGCAGTCATACTAGCCACAAAAGCATTCTGACCTGTGCCTAGTTGTGCTAATGGTGCGCCCTCTTTTAGCGGGGTACCCTCGGGCTCCCCTGTTATATTCATCAATCCGCCGGTTGCATATAGGTTAAGTTCAGTACCTTTCCAATCTTTGTATGGGCCAGTTTGCCCGTAGTTTGATATAGAAGTCACTACCAGTTGTGGATTTATTTTATGGAGTTCGTCGTAGCTTAGACCTAGGGAGTCCATTGTGTCTGGGGAGAAGTTTTCTACTAATATATCAGCTGATTTAATTAGGTCCTTTACTATAGATTGTCCTTGCTCCGATTTTATATCTAGGGTGATGCTTTGCTTAGAAGTATTAAGGTAGAGGAACCATGCGCCTGTATCAATAGTTGATGTTGGGGAGGCAAAAGGACCATACCCTCGGATTGGGTCACCGTTGTTGGGAGATTCTATCTTGATGACTTCTGCGCCGAGAGTGGCAAATAGTTTAGTGCAATAAGGTCCGGAAAAATAGCGTGAGAGGTCAATTACCTTAACCCCTTCCAATAAACCAGGCATAAATGAGGGCCCTTTCAGAATATCTGAGATATTGTTACATTGGCAGTTATTAAATGCAAGCAAGGTGCGCTTATACAGTTGCTGTTGCCCAGAGTATAATGGGTTCATCGAGATTGGAAGGTTATATATGGAAAAACCGACATTTCAGCCTGTAGGGACCCCCGTAATGGAATTGGATACGCCAGCTTTGGTATTGGATATCGAAGCGCTGAATTTTAATCTTGAAAAGATGTCTTCAATAATCGGCCAGAGTGATGTGGGAATTCGTTCCCATGTCTCTACTTTTGGTTGTCCAGCGATTGCACATTTATATGCTGACAAAGTTCCTGGGAATAGCGGGATAGCCGTAAACACTATAGGTGAATGCGAAGTTTTTGCGAATGCAGGATTTTCGGACATTTTAATTACCAACCAAATCATCACTAGATCTAAGATCCTCAGACTCTGTAGCTTTGCTGCTAATCACTCAGTTCAGGTCCTCGTGGATAATCCCCAAAACGTCAGAGATCTGTCCGATTTAGCGGTAAATAGTGGAGTAATAATTGGCTGTAAGGTTGAGATTGATGTTGGTCTCGGTCGCGGCGGACTTTCAGATCCTGGTGAAATAACAGAGTTAGCTAACTCGATATTGGCGCTGGATAATCTGGAGCTTACTGGTATGACTGCTAACTTTTTGCCCTTACACGTCTCATCAGTATCGACAAAACCCTCCACGGAGAGCCTGCTGGAAATATTCACGGATACGATCAGTCAGGTGACTGACATTGATGCTAAATACCGGTTTTTGAGTGTCCGATCTAATGAGGGTTTCCAAGATCTACTCAGTGCTTCTGAGATTAGTGAAATACAAATAGATACAGTGCCGTTGATGGATCAGAAGTCTCTAAAAATGAATCTCCAATTTAAACCCTCGGTAAAGGTCCTCTGCTCAGTGCTGAGTCATCCGATTCCAACCCGAGTAGTTGTAGATGCAGGTCATAAAACTACAGGACCCGATATCGGCCTTCCGGTTGTGGACGGATTGAGCGGTATTGAAGCTGTGAAATTCAGTGCTGAACATGGAGCTTTGGAGGTTGGTGACAATGCTACACAGATTTTGGCTCCCAATGATAAAGTCTGGTTAATACCATTTGATTTGAGTCTATGTACTAACCAATTTGACTATTTTAGAGTTGTTCGAAACAATGTTTTGCATGGATTGTGGCCAATATCATCAAGAGGATCGTTTGGATAGGATTAGCTTGCATATCTAGGAGATGATGGTATGACAATTTCGTATAGGCCTTTAATAGGGACTCCAATGGGTGATCTCGATACGCCTTGTCTGGTAGTTGATATGGATAATCTGGATCACAATATGTCTGTAATGGCAGATTATTATGCTACTAGAAATACCAAACTCAGAGGACATGGTAAGAACCATAAGACACCTGCAATCGCTCTGCGTCAGATTAACCGCGGTGGGACTGTTGAAGGAGTATGTTCAGCTAAGGTGTCAGAAGCTGAAGTAATGGTGCACGGTGGGATCAAAAATGTGATGATCACTAGTGAAATTATCGCTCCATTGAAGATTGAAAGGCTGTGTAATTTAGCTAAACAAGCTGACATTATTGTGGCGTGTGACAATCTGGATAACGCGCGGAATATATCACGGTCTGCAGTATCCCATGGAGTTAGTATAGGAATAGTAGTAGAACTCGAGACGGGGTTGGAAAGGTGCGGCGTCCAGGATATTGAATCAGGAGTGGAGCTTGTTAAATCTATTTCAGGGTTGCCTGCAGTTCAATTTAAAGGAATTATGAGTCACCAGATGATGTCTGAAGTATCTTCTGATAAGGAAGATAGGATATTGGAAGGAAAACGACTTATACAGCCTATGATAGATTTGAGAAAGGCGATTGAATCGGAGGGAATTGAAGTAGAAATAGTATCTACGGGTGAAACTTGGAGTTATGACGTTGCTGGGGATATTGATGGTGTAACAGAGATACAAGGGGGTACCTACCTGCTAATGGAGACTGCGTACGACTATATGTCTGATTTCCAGTTTGCTGCTTCCATCCTGACGACGGTCATAAGCGCACCACGGCTAGGTATCGCCATTGGAGATGCGGGTACTCGGTGTGTTGGGGCTATAAAAGGGGTACCATTGGTGTATCAGAGACCGGATATCAGTGTCTCTGGAATGGATGCTGACCATTGTGTTTTTAATACCCCTAATCTGCAGCTAAGTGTGGGGGAGCAACTCCGATTGATTCCCGGGCAGCAGGATGCGATGATCAGTCGTTGGGACAATATAGTGGGTATACGCGACCAAAAGGTTGAGATTGTCTGGGATATTCTGGCTAGAGGTACCCACTCTTAACACTGTTATTTATCTGATTAGAATATCTTTTTCTAACTGATCGATATCTGATTCACTAAGATTGAAGTATTTAGCTTCAGGGTGGTGGAAAACGATTGCTGATACAGAAGCCTCCGGATCCATCATAAAACCTTCTGTAAGTTCTACTCCTATATTAGAGGTTACATCTAGTAGAGTGAATATCTTGCTTTGGTCTTCCAATCTGGGACAGGCTGGATACCCAAAGGAATATCTGCGTCCGCGGTATTGGGTTCTAAAGAGATCTTGATAAGTAGTGCCTTCGGTATCCTTAAATCCCCACATCTGCCGTATCTGTTGGTGAAGTAACTCAGCGAATGCCTCTGCACTTTCTATGGCCAGAGCTTGCAATATGTGAGAATTTAGATAATTACCCTCTTGCATCCACCGTTCAGATAAGTCTCTCACTCCCGGGCCTATTGTAGTTGTAAACATGGCTAGGTAATCAATCTGATTCATAGAGGCTGGATTAACATAATCTGCTAAGCATAATCCATCGTGCTGACTCTGACGTCCGAAATAAAATCGTTCTGCTACGGTCTCGCGGTCAGGTTGTAGTATTAGTAACTCCTGTTCTGAGGACACGCAAGGAAAGAATTTAAACACAGCGTTTGCCGTTATGTCTGCCTGACTCAATATTATGTCTTCTACAGCTCTGACCGCAGCCTGGAGTTCTACCGCAGATGAATCACCGGATTCCAAGGCTTCGGCAAATCTTCCTTTAAAACCAAGGTGCCGTACGTATAGCATCTGCGGGTTGATATATGGGAATATTTTCTCCATGTCATGATTAGTCAGAACGTGAGATACCAAGTCTGGTGGGTTGGGGATGTCAATATTATGGCTGATTTGCGCCGGAGCTACTACAGGAGCTTCATTTTTCGGCTGGGCATCTGAAGCAGTCGATTGCTCTGACAGCATAGCTTCTGTTTCTGCTTCAGCCGTGATAACTAGCTTTTGTCTCTCGTCAGAATCTTGTACCGCATTAGCTAATGATAACCCGGTCATAGCATCTTGTGCGTACAATACTAGTCCGTCATATTCTGGAGATATTCTTAGTCTTGTGAACCGGTTAGATAGGGCGGCTCCCCCAACTAGAATAGGTGAGTCGACTCCTGATTGACGGAAATCTTTGACAGTTTCGACCATCATTTGGGCAGATTTAACCAATAACCCAGATAGACCTATCATATCTGGGTTATGTTCTCTACATGCTTCGATTAAGTCCTGAGGTGGAACTTTAATACCTAAGTTGATGACCTCGTAGCCATTATTGGACAGTATTATTTCCACTAGATTTTTCCCTATATCGTGGACATCTCCTTTTACAGTAGCTAGAACTACTTTGCCTTTTGTGGCAGTATCTGCTCTGTCCATGTGTGGTTCTAAATGAGAGACCGCGAACTTCATAGACTCAGCGGACTGAAGTACTTCTGCTACTATTAGCTGATTGGCGTTGAATTGACGTCCTACTTCATCCATTCCTGCCATCAATGGCCCGTTGATTATTTGAAGAGGAGCCCTGTCTTCTAGAGCCTCGTTCAGGTCATCGGCTAATCCTTCTTTGGTTCCCTCAATAATAGCTTGCGCTAAACGTTCGTCTAGCGGTAGATTACGCCTTTCTTCAACAGTGGATTTGGGTGCTTTATCTCGGAAGTGATCAACGAATGGTGTTATGGGATCTCCCACTCGGTTCCATATTAAATCTTCAGCAAGATTACGTTCTTCTTCGGGTATGGATGCGTATCTTTGCATTAGTTCTGAATTGACTATCGCTGTATCAAGTCCAGCTTGAACGCAGTGATATAGAAATACTGAGTTAAATACTTCGCGTCCAGCTGCAGGAAGTCCGAAGGACACGTTGGATATACCGAGTATAGTTTTGGTGTTTGGTAGTGCTTCTTTGATTAACCGAACTCCCTCTATGGTTTCCGCGGCAGAACCTACGTAATTTTGGTCACCTGTGCCTGCAGGGAATACCAAAGGGTCGAAGATAATGTCTTGTTCGGGTACGCCGTATTTTTCTGTGAGCAATTTATGCGATCGTAAAGCGACTTCCAACTTGCGCTCTTTTGTAATAGCTTGTGCTTGATTGGGATCGTCGTCAATGCATCCTACTACCAGTGCTGCACCATATCTCTGGGCTAATGGTACGACGGCCTGGAAGCGTTCTTCGCCATCTTCTAGATTTATCGAATTTATAATCGACTTACCCTGTAGTTTTTTTAATGCTTCCTCCAGGACTTTTGCATCGGTTGAGTCGATCATTATGGGAGCTTTAACCTTTTTGGTTAATTCGTCTAAGAATTTCGTAACGTCCGACAGCTCGTCCCGATCTGGGTCTTGTAGGCAGACGTCCAATATATGAGCTCCGTTTCTTACCTGTCGTCGTCCTACTTCAGCTCCTTCCTCATATGAGCCTTCACTGATTAATCTTCGGAATCGGCGACTTCCGAGGACATTAGTTCGTTCACCTACTATGGTAGGTCTACTCTCATCGTCTATAGTCAGAGCCTCAATACCAGATACTCTGCTCTCATAGTTGGTCACTGGTGTTCGCGTCTCTGACAATTGTGAAACGTGTTCCGATAGTTTTTTTATGTGTTCTGGAACTGTGCCGCAACACCCCCCTATGACGTTAATCCAACCAGATTCTAGAAATCGGCTGATAGTAGAAACCATCATTTCAGGGGTTTCGTTATAGTTCCCGTCTTCGTCCGGTAATCCTGCGTTAGGAAGGCATGCAACAGGGAATTTAGATATCCCAGCCAACGTTCTTATATGGTCTGTCATAAATTCAGCGCCAGTGGCACAGTTAAAACCGACCCATAATAAGTCTCTATGAGATAACGATGTGTAGAAGGCCTCAGCATCTTGACCCGCGAGGAGCGTGCCCATTGGTTCTACTGTGCCTTGTACGGAAACAGGTAGTGCTGTTTTAAGTTCTAGAAAAGCTTGGTCAATTCCTTCCAATCCTGCCTTCACGTTTATGGTGTCTTGACTGGTTTCTAGAAGCAGTAGATCTACACCACCTTCAATAAGTCCAATAGCTTGCTCTTTGTACGCATCTGCAAGCTCGTCAAATGTTATTCCGCCTGTTACCGAAATTGTCTTTGTTGTTGGACCCATTGAGCCCGCGACGAACCTAGGTTTATCCGTTGTGGTAAATTCTTGGGCTGCCGCGACCGCTAACCGAGCAGCCTCTCGATTTAATTCTCTAGCCAAGTGACTCAAATCGTATTCAGACAATACTACGGATGTTGATCCGAAAGTGTTTGTCTCTATTATGTCTGATCCAGCGTCTAGGTAGGCTTTATGTATTTCCGATATGATGTGCGGGCGTGTTAGGCAGAGGTGTTCGTTACAGCCTTCGTATTCGACACCACCAAAGTCATCTGGTCCCAAATCATATGCTTGAATAGCGGTCCCCATGGCGCCGTCTATTACCAAGACCCGCTGGGTAAGAAGTTCTTTTAATAAAGCTATGCGTTCAGAAGTTACCATTTGATATTTATTCCAATTATATTTATTGTAGATTTTGATTCTAAGGTTTAGTTAAACCATTTTGATAGTTCGTCTTTATTTTTCCCTAGCCACGCTGTGTTAATACGAATCCGTTCTAGCGATTGGCGAATTGTCCGTTCTGCAGCCGGAGTTGGATGTTCTTTGAAGAAGTCTTCTATTTCGGTAGCTTTTTCTTCAGATGTGAATGATCCGGTAATAGCTACCAGTCGCATTAATCCAAACCCACCTCCGCCGTATCGTTTGTCAAATTCGGTCCAATTATCCTTCACGAATTCCCAGGCTATATCCCTACCTCTTATGTTCGCGGCTACAGCAGATACTAACGTTATAGTATCTTGTGACCGGACATCATCAGTTAACGATCTAGCTAGAAGGTCCTTAAGTAGATCTACGTCACTAAATCTTGCCAAACTTATGAGCAGCCGTATTTTCTCCTCTTGTAGTTCTGAGTCGCGTTCCAATGTCCAGAGAGCGTCGTAGGTTTTCCTGTCACCAGACTGTGCGACTAAGCTATATACAAGACCTCGCAAATCCGGATGGACTGATGATGTATCTTGTAGATATTTATTGAATAGGGACTGAGCTTCTTTCAGGACTTCGGTATCCCCATAGTTTCCTGCTTGACTCAATACCGTACTTCTTAATAGCGCATCTAGGTGGCCTTCTCCAGTCTTTGGAGTCCAACCTATTTTTTGAGCAGCACTCTTAAACAGGTCTTTGGCGAATGTTCTATATGCATCGTAGAAACCCTCATCGGAGATCAATGTTTCAATCTCCTTCAGGTTGCTGGCTAGATCACTCCATACCGAAGCGTCGGACTCGGATTTATAAGCATTGGCCAATGACAGGAATTGTGTTACTGGTAATAAACCTGCCTTTGATAATGCGTAAGCGTCATTTTGTATCCCAAGTCTATCCGTAGCGCTTAATACCTGGGACTCTATGCCTGGAATAAGATTTTGCCAGTCCTTTGAGGTGTAGTTGACTCTGAAAAACCCCGTCTGGTCAGGATTCAATTTGAACCACTTGGGATCATCTGAGATACCGGAGAGAGTGACTGATGATTCGGAGTCAGAGACTATAGAGGTGCCAGAAGATCGGTTGTCTTGTGGTACTAGGACCCTGACAGGAACTTGCCATTGCATTTGCGGTGATGGTTGATCGCTCAGTATATTGTCGTACACAAATCGTTCTTGGGATAGGTTGATAGTCAAGCTGTTATTGACTCTTTCAGATGTAACAGAGACGACTGGGTAGCCCATTTGGCTAGTCCAAGTATTCATTATTTCTGTGACAGGCTGTTTAGAAACTTCTTCAAGGGCGTTCCACAAATCAACGGTCTGTGCATTTTGGTATTGATTTGCTGATAAATATTTGTGGAGACCTTGCCGGAAAACCTCGGGACTCAAGAATTGCTCTAGCATACGTATTACCGATGCGCCTTTACTGTAGCTAATGGCATCAAATAATTGGCTAACCTCTGCAGGGTTTTTAACTTCTTGTTCAATAGGATGAGAATTCTTGAGTCCGTCCAAGCTTAATGCTCTGTTAGTGTCCATGTTTACGAATTGAGTCCACATTGCCCATTCGGGAAACAACCAATCTACGGCTTTTGTTCCCATCCAGGAAGCGAAACTTTCATTAAGCCATAGGTCGTCCCACCATTTCATAGTTACTAGGTCTCCGAACCACATATGCGCCATCTCGTGCGCTACCACTTCTGCAACTCTTTGCCTAGTTCCAGCTGATGAATTTAAAGGATCTACTAATAGGGCTGTTTCTCGGTAGGTAACGGCCCCCCAATTCTCCATAGCGCCTGCTGCAAAATCTGGTATCGCGATATGGTCCAGCTTCTCTAGGGGATAGGGAATGCCAAAATAGTCGTTAAAGAATGATAGTAGCTTTACTGAAGTATCTAGCGCAAACCGGCCTTGTTCTTCTTTACCTCTTGTTGTCCATACTCCCACTATAGTTCCGCTAGCAGCTTCTTTTTCTATGTGAGTGAGATCTCCTACTACAAATGCTAACAGGTATGTTGACATTATCGGGGTGTCAGCGAATTTGACTGAATTCATGCCACCGCTAAGTGTCGTATTTTCAATTTCTGGTGTATTGGCTAGAGCAACCAAGTGACTGGGGACAACTAGAGTTACAGAGAACGTTGCTTTGCATTCCGGTTCATCCCAGCATGGAAAAGCCTGACGAGCATCCGTAGCTTCAAATTGAGTAGTGGCCAGATACTGGGTATTCCCTTCGGGGTCTATGTATTGGCTTCGGTAGAATCCTCTAAGTTTGTCGTTCAATATGCCTGTAAAGGCTATGTCTATCTTTCCTTCTCCGATTGGGATTTCCTCAGGGAAAGTCAGAGTACAGGTCTCTGCTTCTTTGTTATATGCAATGTTTTCGGTTTTCAGTACAGAGCCATTGATTGCAATCGAAGCTGATCCTATATCTATATCCAGAGCATTCATTACGATCGTTGATGATGATTCCGAAACCCTAACGTCTATAGTTGCATTTCCAGAGAAAGCGAAATTCTGTATGTCAGGCTTTAATTCAAGTTGGTAATGAAGGGGTTTTATGTTCTTGGGCAATACCGCCGCCTCAGTTCCAGGCATCGATTAACTCCTATTTTGCACGACAAAAATTATTAGGAATTATCCTTAGTCGTGCATTGTGTACTCGGAAGTACCCGTAAGTTTAACATTAAACACAAACCTAGTCTGCCTGAGCAGTAGTTAGGTAGACCGTTAGGAGTAATCCAGTGGTATAATAGCCGGCGGTTTCATTGGTAAAAGGAGCGTATATATTCACCGATGGTCCATGCTGGTTAGAAGGTGTATTGAGCGTGGATACTAGCTCAGAATGAAATTTAAAACCAATCAAGAGTAACTATAGGAGGAGGCACATGGCGGCTCAGACTATGTTTGAGAAGATCTGGGATTCCCACGTTGTTCATGAGGAGTCCGGACAACCTTCGATCATCTATATAGATCTCCATTTGATACACGAGGTTACGACACCTCAGGCGTTTGATGGACTTAGACTCAATGGGCGAGGAGTTCGTAGGCCTGATTTAACTATTGCGACTGTAGACCATAATACCCCGACATGGGAATTGGACAAACCAGTCACTGACGAGATATCTAAAAAACAGCTGGATGCGCTAGCTGATAATGTGAAGGGCACCGGAATAACTTTTTATGATAGGTTTAGCGAAAATCAGGGAATAGTACATGTTATTGGACCTGATTTAGGGTATACGCTCCCTGGAAAGACTGTAGTATGCGGAGATAGTCATACCTCTACTCATGGAGCTTTAGGTTGCTTGGCTATGGGGATTGGAACTTCAGAGGTCGAGCATGTTCTGGCAACGCAGACTCTGCGCCAATTTAAACCTAAAACAATGGAAGTAAGGATAAATGGGGCTTTGCCGGTTGGAGTATCCGCTAAGGATGTTATCTTAGGCATCATCGGGAAGATAGGGATAAATGGTGGTATAGGCCACGCAATAGAATATACCGGTGAAGCTATCAAAGGTCTGTCTATGGATGGCCGTATGACGGTATGCAATATGAGTATAGAAGGTGGTGCTCGAGCGGGCATGATTGCCCCAGACGAAACCACTTTTGAATATATAAAAGATCGGCCATACGCTCCTAAAGGCGAGGAATTGGAGGCTGCTATTGAAGAGTGGCAGAAATTACCTACCGACAGTGGAGCCAAATTTGACAAGCTTGTAGAGATTGATGCTGCTGATCTAGCTCCATTCGTGACGTGGGGTACTAATCCAGGGATGGTAGCCAAGATAACTGATAGAGTTCCAGACCCGGCGTCATTTGCTAGTGCTGCTGAGCGTGAATCTGCAGAACGGGCTCTTACATATATGGGACTCGAGCCAAACACCCCAATAGAAGATATAAAAATAGATCGTATATTTCTTGGTGCCTGTACAAATTCCCGTATTGATGATCTTCGAGCTGCTGCAAATGTTATAAAGGGTAAAACCGTTAATCCAAATGTTTATGCTATGGTCGTCCCGGGTTCCGCAAGGGTTAAATTGCAGGCAGAGCAGGAAGGATTGGACAAAATTTTTAAGGACGCAGGATTTGACTGGAGAGTCGCAGGGTGTTCCATGTGTCTTGGGATGAACCCAGATATTCTTCAGCCTGGCGAACGTTGTGCGTCCACATCGAATCGTAATTTTGAGGGGCGTCAAGGAAAAGGTGGGCGCACCCATCTGGTCAGTCCTGAAATGGCTGCTGCTGCTGCTATAGCCGGACATTTTGTAGACATCCGAGATTGGTAAAGGAGGCGATATGGAACCTTTTATAAAAGTTACTGGAGTTGCGGCACCGATAAATAGGGTAAATATTGACACGGATCAGGTAATCCCCGCGATACATTTAAAAAGCATCGAGAGAACAGGTTATGGCAAGTTCTTATTCTCTAGTTGGAGATTCGATGCGGACGGAACACCTAATCCTGATTTTGTTTTGAATAAGCCTGAGTACCAAAATGCCAGCATAATAGTTGCAGGAAGAAACTTTGGGTGTGGATCTTCACGAGAACATGCTCCCTGGGCTCTCCAAGATTACGGCATTAGATGCGTTATTGCTCCGAGTTTTGCAGATATTTTCCACAACAATTGCTATCAGAATGGTTTGCTTCCAATAGTATTGCCTGAGGAGGATGTCAGCCGACTTATTGATAAGCTAGAGAAAGATCCTGGCACGAAACTAAACATAGATCTTGAAGGATTAAGGATTTGGGATGAAGATGAAGAAATTGTTCTGGATTTCAATGTAGAGGAGTTTCGTCGGTATTGTCTTCTGAATGGGTTGGATGATATCGGGTTGACGCTCCAGAATGAAGACGCTATTAAAGCTTTCGAAACCAAATCTTAGTTGAGATAAATATGGGAATTAAAGCCACCGGTCTCCGGTGGCTTTTTTTTATCCTATGTATTTTGCCAATGGTATACTCTGGTCAATCTTTTATGGGATATTCATAAATTAAATGTTATTGAGAGGATTTCAATGCAAACTATTGATGTAATCGCAGAGATATTGAAGCGTGAGGGTATTGGAGTATTGAGTTGTTTTCCGACTACTCCTGTTATAGAGGCAGCAGCTGCTGCTGGGATACGCCCGATTATATGTCGCCAAGAACGTGTTGGGGTTGGAATAGCTGATGGATATAGCCGTTTGACCAATGGGGACCCTGTCGGTGTTTTTGCTATGCAATACGGCCCTGGGGCTGAGAACGCGTACGCTGGTGTTGCCACAGCATATTCTGACTCCACACCTTTGCTTTTATTGCCGCTAGGTCATCCTAGGGATAGGCAGGGAGTATTCCCGCTGTTCTCATCTATGTCTAATTATGCTGGTGTCACCAAATATATAGAACAAATAAATGTCGCTGATCGTACTTCAGAGGTGATGCGCAGGGCCTTTGGGGCGATTCATCAAGGACGCACTGGGCCAGTTATGGTAGAAATACCTGCGGACATAGCATTGGAGGAAGTCTCAGAAGAATCCTTTTTCTGGTCCCAAAATGTTAGAAAAATAGGGTCGCAAGGAGATCCTGGGGACATTGAATCTGCCGCAAAGGTATTATGCGCTGCAAAGAATCCTATAATACATGCGGGACAAGGGGTTTTATTAGCGGCTGCAACAAATGAGTTAGTTGAATTAGCAGAGTTGTTAAATATACCCGTCATGACCACATTGTTGGGAAAAAGTGCATTCCCTGAAGTCCATCCCTTGGCGTTAGGTAGTGGCTCAGGTGTGACCTCGGGTCCAGTACAGTATTTCATGAGTATATCTGATGTAGTTCTTGGCATCGGCTGTAGTTTTACCAAACATGGTATGTCTATGAATATCCCCGCTGGAAAAACAATTATTCATGCCACTAATGATCCGAGAGATATAAATAAGGATTATGATGTTGAATATCCTATAGTCGGAGATGCAAAGCTGGTACTTAGACAACTTATAGAGGCATGCAAAGATATAATGGGGTCGTCGCAGATACAGAGAGAAGATATTAGCCGAGCGATTGACTCCCAAAGAAATCAGTGGTTAGCTGAGTGGTCCCGAAAGTTAGAGTCTTCTGAAAAGCCTATCAATCCTTACAGGGTTATATGGGACTTTATGCGGACTATACCCCCTCAGGATGCTGTAGTTACTCATGATTCTGGTAGCCCTAGAGATCAGATAGTTCCATTCTATAGATCAAATGGTCCGAGGACTTATCTAGGTTGGGGTAAGTCTCACGGATTGGGAACGGGCCTCGGATTGGTTATAGGCGCTAAACTAGCAGATCCCAGTAAAATGTGTGTCAATTTTATGGGAGATGCAGCGTTCGGAATGACTGGACTTGATTTTGAAACTGCGGTCCGTTCAGATATTCCTATTACCACTGTTGTGCTGAACAACTCAACAATGGCCGTAGAAACTCATGCTATGCAGACTTCGCATGACTTGTATAAGTCTCGTGATTTAGGAGGCAACTACGCCGAACTGGGGTTAGCTATGGGTGGATATGCAGAACGTATAGATAATCCAAACGAAATATGTGGTGCTTTTGAACGTGCCCGAAAGATGAATGATGAAGGGAAATCTGTGCTGTTAGAATTCATTACTAGTGCAGAAACAGCATTTTCCCACAAGAGGCCATTCTAAATAAATATATTGAAATATTAAGGAGCTAGTATGACTCGTTCAAAGTACTTGTTTATAGCCTCAATGGATGTTCTAACAGATAGAAAACAGCTGTTCGATGAAGTTTATAACGAGGAGCATTGTCCGTTGTTACTGGAAGTTCCAGGGGTGCGAGCAGTAAGTAGGTTTGAGACACAAAGTTTTGCTATGGCACTAGGAGGCGAGATACGTCATGTAAATAATGAACATGACCCCAGGTATCACGCCATTTACGAAATAGATAACCCGAGCGTTTTGGAGTCATCAGATTGGTCGAATGCGGTAGATAGCGGCAGGTGGCCAGAAGAAGTGAGGCCTTATACAAGTAACCGTAGGCATTCATTATTGAAGTTGACGTATCCAATTACTTAACGAACCTTGGTTCGTGTGACTCGTTAAGAATATTCAGAGCGATTTAACATAATGTTCAACTGTTAATAGTCCGTATTCTTCTTTATGTGTCTTCATATATCCGTTGGTCTTATACATACGTATTGCTGGGGCTAAGTGACTTACAGTAGACAGAAAGATGCGCCCGTAGCTCTGATCTCTGCAGAATTGATCTACGGTGTTTAGTAGTAATGTACCTATACCTTTCCGACGAGCGTCTCGTGACACACTCATGCGTCTCAACTCGGCTGACTCTTTACTGTGGTGCTGGATGGCTACTGTCCCTTTGATTTCCCCCGATACCTCTGCAATCCAAAAATTACTATGATCATAGGTCTTGTAGTGTGTAGTTATGTCCTTAAGGTCTAGACTTAGAGACTTTCTTATATATGACCTTACCTCAGGTTCAAATGGTTGGCCGATGGCGAAATCCAGTTGCCCGTTAACAAATAGTTGTCTGACTGACAGATAATCGTCTGGTTGGTATTCGCGTATGTATACCAAGGTTACCCTATCGTTAAGCAATACTTCATTTGATTAATTAAACGTTACTGCTAGTTTACACGTTGATGAGGAAATGTATGATGTCGCCATCTTTAACTGGATACGTTTTGCCCTCTGACCTGAGGACCCCTTCCTTTCGCCCCTGTGCAAGACTGCCACATCGAGTAAGATCTTCATATGGTATGACTTCGGCCCTTATAAAGCCACGGGAGAAGTCTGTATGAATAGTGCCTGCAGCGTCTTGTGCGGGGAGTCCGGCTGGTATACTCCAAGCCCTGACCTCGTCTTCACCTACGGTTAAAAATGACGCCAGGCCGAGGGTTGAGTAAGTCATTCGTATAACCTGGGTTAGAGCAGATTCTCCCAAACCGAGGTCCCTTCTAAACTCAGCCTCTTCTTCATCTGACATTAGCGCTAGTTCAGATTCCAATTTTGCGGATAAGCTTACTTCACCTAACTCGGGGTCTATGTCATAGTCCCAATCGACATTTTGGAGAGTTATGGGGTCCGAAGTTTCACCAGTATTAAATGCTACTATTACTGGCTTGCCGGTAAGTAATTGATAATTAACCAAAAATGAATGCTCAGATTCAGTCAATTGTTGTCTTCTTAACGGGATACCATCTTCCAAACCTTGCTTAACCTTTTTCACAATCTCCTGTTGTTTTACTACGTTAGGCCTTTCAGAAGCTTTAGACTTCTTGATAGAGTCTTCTAATCTATCTACTGCTCTGTCAAGAATCTCAAGATCTGCAAATAGGATTTCATTTAGCATTGTAGACAAGTCGTCTTTAGGATCAATCTTATTAGCCGGATGAATGACACTGGGGTCATCAAAAGCTCTTACTACAATGAGAAACGCATCGGCTCCTTGTAATAAATTCCGGTACTGCCCAGCAATGCCTTGAGATTTAGATTCGTGGTTAGAGCCAGGAATATCAAAATACTTTATTTCCGCGTGTATTATCTTTTTGGGATTATACATTTCAGACAACACGTCTATGCGCTTGTCCGGAACTTTTGTAACGCCTATATGGACTTCTGACATCCCTCCACCAGTGGTTTCAGCAGCCCCTTTGGTTAATGCATTAAATACAGTGGTCTTTCCACTTTGTGATAATCCGATTATTCCAACATCCATATATGATTTATACCTTTTGTTTCTAGTCTCTGGCTAAGACGACTGTACCGGTAGATGAAAGAGCCCCGCCGGTTCCGTTAACTATAGATATCTTAGCATTTTGACTTGGATTTGATTTATTTTTAACTTGTCGATCACCTACTTCACCGCGAAGCTGTCGTACTGCCTCAACTAGTAGGAAGCTACCGTACATACCAGGATGGGTGTACGACAGGCCTCCACCATTTGTGTTTAACGGGAAGTCGCCCCCCGGTGCTGTCCGTTGACCCGCTACAAAGTCTGCGGCTTCTCCAGGTTTGCAGAAACCTAGCCCTTCAAGAGTTATCATCACGGTATAGGTGAATGAGTCATATATCATAGTTAGGTCTATGTCATTGTGAGTTAAACCTGCTCGTGATAAAGCAACAGGTCCAGTCTCTCGTGATACAGAGGATGTGAAATCTGGCATCATGCTAACAATATTGTGGTCGTGGGCCTCTGCGGCTCCTAAAACCCATATAGGCTCTTTTCGGCAATTCTTGGCTTTCTCTGCGGACGTGACTATTATTGCGGCTCCAGAGTCTGTGACTAAACAGCAATCGACTAAGTGAAAAGGCCAAGCGACCCACCTTGAGTCGTGGTAATCATTAAAAGAGAGTGGGGTATCGTGCATTACAGCTTTAGGGTTTAAGTTTGCCCATTTTCTCGTCGCAACTGCTATCTCAGCCATTCCTTGGCGTGTTTTATCTTCACCGTATTGGTGCATGTATCTGGTACAGGCCATTGCGTAATTAATTGGTTGGCCAATCATGCCGTATGGAAATTCGTATTGGGAGACCGGAAGGTTTGGGTCAGTAGGAATTCTGGCTCTAGTTGATCTACCTGCCTGACCGTGTGTGATCAAGGCTACATCACAATATCCTGCTCTAATGGCTGCTAGAGCATGTGCTACGTGTATGACAAAGGAAGAACCCCCGACGGATGTATTGTCAGTGAAGCTAGGTGTTATCCCTAGGTATTCTGCTGTCGCCAAAGAGGAGAAGCCGGCTGTGAATACCCCGTTCACATCTGATTTAGATAGGCCAGCATCCTCTAGGGCATTTGATGCGGCTTCCGCGTGGTGCTGCAAAGATGATTTATTTGGAACAGTTCCCATTTCATCAGATTCAGCGACTCCAACTATAGCGATATCGCGTTCGTTTCTAAAAGAATTACTCATTCCCATATACCTTTCTCACGTCTTATATAATAAAGGTCGAAGTTTATTCTGATCCGCTTAACCATGACTGATGGTACAACAACCTGTAGGCTTAGGACAATGGTGGTTCCTCTTGTATGCTCGCTCCGAATCAGGAGGTGTCTTTCTGAATCCACGTGTTAAAATACTACCGGATGAACGGAATGGTTTAAGTTCATCCATATCAGAAAGAGAAGGTGAATCATGCCTCGCAACTTCTGGATGATCACTTGTAATGAAGAAAACTTCCAGATCACTAAACGTCAGGGTTTCGTGTGTCAGGGTCTTAAAGGTCAATACCGGCGTAAAGTACAAAGGGTCGAGATCGGCGATAGGCTGTTGTATTACGTTACTGGTATAAGATGTTTCACTGCTACAGCAACGCTGACTTCTTCTTACCGTGAGGAAGAGACAGTAATATGGCAGAATGAAGGTAAAGCTGACTGGCCGTTTAGAATAGACATTGAGTCGGAAGTGGTTCTAGATGAAGATCAATATATTAACGCAGGTCTCCTAGCTCATAGGTTAGATTACGTTAGGCGATGGCCTCCAGAGAACTGGTATATGGCTTTTCAAGGTAATCTTCATTTACTACCTAAAAACGATTTTTTCTTAATTGAAGAAGAGATGAAAAAGCTTAAGTTTGGCCCAGAGTACAAGCCTCAAATAGAGCCACCTCCTGAGCGGTCGAAGTCCAGAGGTAGAAGAAATCGTGGTGGAAATCGCAATTCCAATAAAGCTGTCGCAGGGAATGCGCCGGGGGAATAGCACGCTATCCCGTTATATGTGAAACCGCTGATTGGAGCTCTTCTATAACTTCTGGGTCAGTTTCTATTGAAAGTTGACCTATCAAGGCTAGTTCTGAGCGCTGGCCTCCGATTTTGCCTAGCGCCCATGCTGAGTGCCCTCTAACTATGGGTGAATCTGATTTCAATGCATATGTTAGGGCAGGGATGGAATCTGGTGATCCTATATTTCCTAGTACTACGCAGGCATTCCTTTGCATACCGTGATATTTAGAACGCATTATTGGAGTTCCGGAGAATTCCTCCCGAAATTCCTCCTCAGACATAGTGAGTATATTAATTAGGTCCAGAGATTGCCTGCTGTTAACTTTGAATAAAGGCTCTCTAGAAAGTTGCGACTTGGTGTTTACGGGACATACGTCTTGACAGATATCACATCCAAACACCCATTCACCGATGGCATCCCGTAACTCAGTAGGGATAGGGCCTCTGTTTTCGATTGTCAGATGGGATATACAACGTGAGTTATCAATGGTGTAAGGATCTGTGATGGCATTGGTGGGACACTGTTCAATACATCTAGTACAGGTGCCGCAATGCTTTTTCAGTGGTAGATCTATCTCTAGATCCAGATCAGTAATGATCTGCCCTAAAAACACCCATGACCCTAATTCTGGGGATAACAGGTTCGTGTTCTTTCCTATCCATCCTATACCGGAGCGACGTGCAACAGATCTGTCTAGCATTGGACCATCGTCAATGTACCATCGTGCATTGAAGTTGTTGCCTAGAATCTTTGTGATGTTATCCACCAATAACTTCATCCTCTTCTTTACTACCCTATGGTAATCTTTGCCCCACGCATACACCGCTACTTTCCCCATAGCTTTATTCTGGGAGTTAGTGTCACGGCTCTGGTAATAATTAATCCCTACCGAAATTATTGATCTTGCTCCTTGCAGTAAAATAGACGGATCTGTTCCTCTGACGACTCTACTTTCGTTGAACCAAGGCAACCCCGCCATTTTGCCTGATTGTATGCGTTCAATTGCTATATCCCTATCTGCGCTAAAAGGTTCTGCTGAGGTTATATTGCACAGATCAAAGTTGAGCTCACTAGCTAAACTCTTAACTATATTTGTCAATTCACTGCTGTTCATATAAGGTTCGGTAACCCTCAGGCTTCAGATGTGGACTCATACTGATTTTGCTAACTAAATGTTTTCACCTTGATATCTACCGTCGTATTTTTGTTGTGTTGGTGAATCTAGCCAAATAAACACGAGCTGCATAACACGAGCATTCTTCTGGATGTTGTACCCGCCGGGATGATAGATATTCATCAATGCTTGAGAGCGTCCGCTGTAGCCAGCGTCCCATACGGCAGTATGTATTGCGACGCCACTCCTTAACAAACTTGATCTCGGGCGTCCGAGGGCCATAAGGTCTACCGGCAGGGATACGATTTCATTGAATGTTATAAGAAAAGAGCCTTGTGGAAGATGCAACCGGTCTTCTTTATCAAATTCTAGGAGTGACGTTTCAGAAGTATTTCTGTCGTTTTGTTCTTTACCGATGCGCCCAGGGGTGTCGAGTGTATGAACGCTGCTTAAAGTAACATCAAAACCATTCGGTTGTATCTGTTCTTCTAGCGATAGATATTCGGCGATCAACGGAGGAGACCCGTTGATGAGACTAAATATAGTTTGATTGCTGAGGGTTCCTGTCATATAAAAACAACCATACTCTTAGTAGTAAAACACCTCGGAGATGGCATAGGATGATCTCCGAGGTGTTTTATAACAGGCTTTGTTTTTTGGTTAGTCGTGCATGAAATCTTGTATATCAGCCGGCAGCGGCTCGAACTTAGGTATTTCAGTTACTACAGCTTGCGTTGTAAGTATCATTCCCGCAACGCTTCCGGCATTCTGAAGTGCACTTCTGGTTACTTTTGCTGGGTCGATGACGCCTTTCTGAACGAGATTAGTATATTCTCCGATTTCGGCATCAAATCCCCAATCGTCCTTACCGTCTCTAACATGTTCCAAAACGACTTCTCCAGAGTATCCGGCATTTTGGGCGATTAGCATTAATGGAGCGCCGAGTGCGCTTTTCACGATTTTCACTCCTAAAGCTTCTTCGCCGGTTAGTTGGTTTTCAAGTTGATCAAGCACGTGTTCGGCTCGAACAAGAGTTACTCCCCCGCCTGGGACTATGCCTTCTTCTACGGCAGCCCGTGTAGCTGACAGTGCGTCTTCGGTTCGAGATTTACGCTCGTTTAATTCCGGTTCAGTAGCAGCGCCAACTTTGATTACAGCTACGCCTCCTGCAAGGGCGGCAAGCCTCTCTTGCAGTTTTTCTCTGTCATAGTCCGAGGTGGTATCTTCTATTTGGACTCGTAATTGTTCGACGCGGCCGTGTATATCGTCTGAAGAACCAGTTCCCTCGACTATAGTGGATTCATCTTTAAGACAGACTATTCTTCTAGCGCTACCCAAATGGTGTAGTTCGACGGAGTCTAGAGATAAGCCAGTGTCACTACTGACCACTGTACCCCCTGTCATTATTGCCAGGTCTTCTAGTAATGCTTTCCTACGGTCGCCAAACCCCGGTGCTTTGATAGCAACACAGCTGATAGTCCCTCTCATTTTGTTAACGACCAGTGTGGATAACGCTTCACCTTCTACATCTTCGGCTATTATCACTAGCGGTTTGCGATCGCCTTGAGCTATTTTTTCCAAGGTTGGTACTATGTCGTTGGCTGCTGATAGTTTTTGGTCAGTTAGTAGAAATCTGGGTTCGTCCAAAACTACTTCCATACGCTGTGCATCGGTTACAAAATGAGGTGATAAGTACCCTCTATCTAATCTCATCCCTTCGACTATTTCCAAGTCGTCTGTGAGGGTTTTGGACTCTTCGATTGTTATCACGCCCTCTCTGCCTACCTTGTCCATAGCTTCAGCGATTAGCTGTGCAATCCCTTCTTCATGAGCTGAGAGTGCAGCGACCTTAGCGACTTGCTCTTGATTTTCTACAGCCGTTGAGATGTTTCTAATCTCAGTAACTACGGCATCGACGGCTTTATCTATTCCTGATTTGAGAAAGACAGGGCTGGCCCCTGAGGCCACGTTCTTAAATCCTTCGTTTACGATTGCTTTTGTTAGCACCACGGAAGTAGTGGTTCCATCACCGACGACGTCATTGGTTTTTGAGGCAGCCTCTTTTACCAGCTGAGCTCCCATGTTTTCGTAGGCGTCTGGTAGGTCTATTTCCTTTGCTACGGTCACTCCGTCACTACATACAACTGGAAGGGCCCAAACACGAGCGAGCAATACGTTTCTGCCGCTGGGTCCCAATGTGAGGCCCACAGCTTTCGCTAGTTCATCTACCCCTCGCATTAAACTGCTTCGCGCTTCTTCGTCAAAAACTAATTGTTTTCCTGCCATAACATGAGCCTCCGAGATTATTCAAATAAGATAGCTATAAGTTTGAAACTACACTATCAGTGTTTATACACAATTCCGACTAACCAATATGCGATAATCTGTATTTCTTGTCAACAGTTTAACACCTTAGCTGAGATTTGTTGCAGTTTTCATCAGTTTGCTCATTGACGAGATAGAAAGTTCTCCAAATCTATAGGTATTCCCCATTTCCTAATAGCAGTTTCAGATATGTATGGGGTAGGGAGGTTCTGTATCTCTATTCCCACTGTAGGATGAATTAATGAAGGTGCTATTTCTAAAAGAGGCACTAACACAAATGCTCTTTCTAGGATGCGAGGATGGGGGATCTGTAGGTCTGGTGATTCCAGTGAAATCACTTGATCTCCATAGAATAAGATGTCGATGTCTAATGAACGTGGGCCGTTTCTAAAGGACGGTTGTCGGCCCGCTAGTGTCTCGATTGATTGGACTAAGGATAGCAAACGTATCGGCTCATGCGATGTGCGAACCCTTATTACGCAGTTTAAAAAATCTGGTTGATTGCTATAACCCCAAGGTTCAGTTTCATATATTGAAGAACAATCTTTTACGACGATATGAGATTGTGCTGATAACATGGATATACCATTAGAAATATTTTCTAATCTGTTACCCAGATTAGAACCGAGCCCTAGGTACACGTTTAATCGGGCCAATTAACTGGCCTCCAATTCTTGACTATTGCATCGGACATTTTTGATACACGGATCATCTCTCGAACGTCGTGGACTCTGATGATGTCTGTGCCATAAGCTATCGATAAAGCTATTGTAGCGGCAGTACCCTCAATACGTTCTTCTACTGGAAGGTCTAGGATTCTTCCGATCGTTGATTTTCTTGATGTCCCGATCAGTAAGGGGGTTTCCAGAACTTTGAATTCGGCTAATCTATTCAATATTTCTAAATTGTCCTCGGCAGTTTTTGCGAAACCTATTCCGGGGTCCAGTATTATCTCTGTGGCCGGTATGCCCTTTTCTATGGCTTGAAGTTTGCAGTTTTCAAGTTTGTTTATGACATCCGATACAACATCTTCGTAATTTGGAGAACGATCATTATGCATAAGGATAATAGGCGCCTTATGCTGGGCGGCTACTGAAAGAATCTTGGGGTCCGCTGTTCCTCCCCATATATCATTGATAACTGATGCTCCTGTGTCTAAACATTCTCTAGCTACTTCTGATTTGTAGGTGTCTATGCTAATAGGTATGTTAACCTTTGCTGCTACTGCACTGACTGCCGGTAGTAGACGATGAAGCTCATCTTCCTGCGTGACAGGTGTGTGCCCTGGCCTGGTAGATTCTGCTCCGATGTCCAGAAAGTCGGCACCTTCAGACTCAAAACGTAGTGCCTGTTCTACTATCTTTGCAATATCAGCATCCAGACCATCACCAGAAAATGAGTCAGGCGTAACGTTGATAATGCCCATCACATAGGTCCGGGTTCCCCATATTATGGATTCGTTATTTGCAACTTTGAGGTCAGCTATTTTTGTCAATTACGTTCCCTAGCACTTAGGTAGTTTGGTGTCTCAATCAATTTTCGCATTGTACACCGCAGCCTATTTATCTTGCACCGTTTGAGCGGTGTTTGCTAGCATGTGGCAAGAGTATATGGAATAAGGATTGGTAATGTCGGAAAACGCTAGAAATATAGACACCAAGATTGATGACCTTAACAAATTGAGAGATCAAGCCCATAAAGGTGGAGGACAAACAAGAATTGATCAGCAGCATGGCCGGGGCAAACTGACGGCTAGAGAGAGGCTGATAGCCTTTATGGATGAAGGCACCTTTCAGGAGATAGATTCTTTTGTCACTCATAGGACAACTGATTTTGGGCTTTCAGATCGACAATTCTTAGGAGATGCGGTAGTTACTGGATACGGTCAGGTGGATGGCAGACAGGTTTTTGCATTTGCTCAGGATTTTACTGTGTTTGGAGGGTCTTTGTCCGAGGTAGTTGGGCTGAAGATTTGTAAGGTTATGGATTTAGCTGGAAAGACGGGTTGTCCAATAGTTGGGCTGAATGATTCGGGAGGAGCTAGGATACAGGAAGGTGCTTCGAGTTTAGCTGCGTACGGAGATATATTCTCCAGAAACACCCTGTACTCAGGGGTAATACCACAAATATCCGTCATATTGGGCCCATCTGCTGGAGGAGCAGTCTATTCTCCAGCCATAACAGATTTTATATTCATGGTTAAAGGGATAGGCCAAATGTATATAACGGGACCTGATGTAGTTAAGGCTGTTACTGGCGAACAGGTTACCCATGAAGAATTAGGTGGAGCTGACCCACATTCGACAAAAAGCGGAGTTGCTCACTTTGTGTCCAATAGTGAAGCGGACTGTCTTGATGACGTAAGAAGGCTTTTGGGATTTTTGCCTTCAAATAATCTTTCGGACCCACCGCAATATGATGTTGATACCATACAATCTGATCCTGAACTACGGTATATCGTTCCAGACGAAGCTAATAGACCTTACGATATTAGAACAGTGATTAATAGGATTGTAGATGACTCTGATTTTATGGAAGTCCAGACCGATTATGCCCAGAATGTTGTTGTGGGATTAGCTAGGATGAACGGTTCAACTGTTGGGATAGTGGGCAATCAGCCAGCTTACCTAGCGGGAGTCTTGGATATAGATGCGTCTTCGAAAGCCGCTAGATTTGTTAGATTCTGTGACTGTTTCAATATACCTTTAGTTACCTTAGTAGATGTGCCTGGGTTTATGCCGGGTGTTGATCAGGAATACGGAGGGATTATAAGGCACGGGGCAAAATTGATTTACGCCTACGCTGAGGCTACTGTCCCTAAAATAACCGTTATATTGCGGAAGTCTTATGGTGGCGCTTATATCGTTATGAGTAGTAAGCATCTGCGGTCCGATATCAATCTAGCATGGCCTTCAGCAGAAATAGCCGTTATGGGACCCGATGGTGCGGTTAATATAATATATCGTGATGAAATCTCAAAGTCCGATGATCCCGAAGCAACTAGACGAGAGTTGGTAGAAGACTATCAAGACCGATTTACCAATCCCTATACAGCCGCTAACAGAGGCTACCTTGACGATGTAATTGATCCTGCGGATACGCGGATACGCGTTATAGATGCCCTGAACATGTTAGCTAGTAAGAGGGAAACGTTACCTTCTAAGAAACATGGTAATATCCCATTATAGATAATAACGATTTATAAATCACTGTTATACTGGCCACTACTACTAACACATACTTATATAGTGACGGGATTGGTCATGCAATTTGGAATTTTTGATCAGCTACCTCGTGGTGATGGGCAAAACTCAAGTAACAGGTATCGTGAATTTATAGAACAGTGTACGGTAGCCGACAAAGTGGGATTCGATTCAGTGTGGATGGCCGAATACCATTTCAATCCCAGATTCTCTGTAATGCCTTCACCTTTACTAGTAGGATCTGCTGTAGCCCAGTGTACCAGTAATATTCGTATCGGCACGGCGGTCAATCTACTACCACTTCATAACCCAGTACGTTTGGCGGAAGAAGTCGCAACTCTAGATATAATTTCAGGCGGTAGAGTGTTATTTGGTGTTGGTAGAGGTTCTAATCCAGAGCACTATTCTGGTCTGAGTGTGGAGGTTGACGAGGCAAGATCCAGATTTCTAGAGGGGTTGCAATTAGTTAAGGCCGCGTGGGCTGATGAAAATGTGAGTCATAAAGGCCAGTATTACGATATCCAGAATCTGGCTGTAGAGCCTAAGCCTATTCAGAGACCGCATCCACCAATCTATATTGCTGCTAACAGTGTTGATACATTTCCAATGGTAGGAGAACTCGGACATAATATTCTTGTTACCCCATTAATTATCGGAACACAAGGTGTAGTAGAGAATCTTTCCGTGTATAGAAATTCTCTTGCAGAAAGTGGACATAGTATTGAAAACGTTAAGATAATCCCTACCCTAGCAGCCTGCGTGTCAGAAAATCGTAATAAAGCTAAGACTCTGTTAGGAGCTACTATAGATAATTATTTAAATGTGTTGAAGTCAGGACAATCACGGCGATCTAGCCGTGCTCTAGAGCTGACTTCAGAGTCGATACTTAATGATTACGCTATCGTTGGTGACCCCAAAGAATGTATAGATCGTATTGAGGAGCTAAGGGAGTCAATGGGATGCCAGGGGGTCTTGTTCTGGCAGAATATTGGTGGGTTGATTCCTCATGAAGATTTGAAACGTTCAATGGAATTGTTCTCCGATAAAGTTTTACCCCATTTTAGGTAGAGTCAACTTGCACGCAGTGTAATTGATATGTGATTCGAAAGGTGAATATATGACTCTATTTGACCATGCACGAGAGTTGATGAATCGAAGCATTGCCCCTTTGCCGGAGCGCATGCGCCCTCAAACGTTTGATGATTTAGTTGGTCAAGAACATATTTTAGGTCAAGGCAAGATATTGCGATCTGCTATAGATGCGGATAGATTGCCATCTATAATTTTGTGGGGACCCCCAGGGACCGGTAAAACTAGTCTGGCTCGTCTAATAGCTAGTGTTACTAAATCCCATTTTGAGGCCTTGAGCGCGGTAACATCCGGAGTGGCGGATTTACGAAGACTTATAGGTGAATCAAGAGATAGGCTTTCTATGTATGGCACAAAGACAGTCTTATTTATTGATGAGATACATAGATTCAATAAATCTCAGCAAGACGTGATATTACCTCATGTAGAAGATGGGACTGTAACACTTGTGGGTGCAACGACTGAGAATCCTTCTTTCGAGGTTAATGCTCCCTTGTTGTCCCGGTGCAGGGTATTTACTCTCTTAGCGCTGGATATTCAATCTGTTGAAATACTTGTGCGCAGAGCGCTGGTTGATAGTGAACGTGGCCTAGGAATCATGAAAGCGCAGGTCTCAGACGAGGCCATCCAACATCTTCTTAGTTATTCGAACGGTGATGCTCGAGTTGCATTAAACGCGTTGGAAATAGCAGTAACCAGTTCTTCTGAAAATGAGGATGGTTCGAGATTTATCGATGCTGATGCGATGTCTGAGGCTCTACAACATCGCTCCGCCAATTACGATAAATCAGGGGATTCACACTATGACACTATTTCGGCCTTTATTAAATCTATAAGAGGATCTTCCCCTGACGGAGCACTGTATTGGCTTGCTCGAATGATTGATGCTGGCGAAGACCCTACGTTTATAGCTCGGCGTTTGGTGATTTCAGCGGCTGAAGACGTAGGGCTAGCTGATCCGAATGCTTTAGTAATTGCCACTGCCGCTCAGCAGGCGCTTCACCTTATAGGGATGCCAGAAGGTAGGATTATTCTTGCCGAGGCAACGGTCTATTTGGCTTCAGCTGCCAAAAGTAACTCTGCCTATGCTGGATTAGAAAAAGCGCTGGAGGACGTCAGGAATTTACCTTCTTACCCAGTTCCAATGCATCTTAGGAATGCGGTTACAGGATTAATGAGAGATTTGGGATATGGCCGTGAATATAGATACGCCCATGATTATGCCGAAAACTTTGTTGAACAAACCTACTTGCCGGAAAATGTATCAGATGCTAGTTATTATCAGCCATCTGAAAATGGGGATGAACATGCCAAGGCCATTCGGTTGCGTCGTCTTTGGGAAGAAAATTCCGAGTCAAGATAGCGCTTTGATCATATCTACTGAAGTTACTACATCAGCTTGCCTCGGGAAGATTTTCTCCATTAAGAAATTATGTACTTCAGGGTCCGTATCAGCGCAGCAGTCTTCTACTATTATTATGCTGTAATCTGAATCGGCTGCGAACCTGGTTGTGGACAATACTACTCCGCTGGTTGCGTAGCCCAGAATTATTATGGTGTTGATCTGGTTGGCCCTGAGAGTCATATCCAAATCTGTCCCATATAAAGCGTTTACCCTGTGTTTCCCGACAACAACTTCTCCGTCTATCGGAGATACCCCTGGGTGAATCACTTCAATTGGATCGGACACCGCTGGTTGACCAGAGTTTTTTCGCTGACTGAAAGTCTTGTTCCGGTCGCTTATTTCTATATAACCTGGTCGAAATACCGTGGCAGAGTAACAGATTAGCATCCCCGATTGTCTTGCGGCTTTCTGCAATTTTTGAGTGTTGTCCAAAACGTTTCTTTCAATAGAATGAGGTATTGTTCCCATCATATCTTTGTAGAAATCCGCGATTATTAGTGCGGTGGAACTAATATTGATTCTGCCGTCTGTCATTAGATTGGCTGGCCTCCATGTATTAGTATTAATAGTACTGTTATTTGGAGTTTGATCCTAAAGTATCGACAACTTTGGATGTGGCTGCCAGAGCTTTTTCAATATCAGAGCCAGTTATATGGCGGTGCGTTACCATGCGTATAGAGCTAGGGCCTGGTGAGCTAACCAAGACGTCCTGCTCCTTTAATGCGTTTATTACTTCTGCTGCGGGACCAACTGAAGGGTCTATATCAAAGATCACGATGTTGGTGCTTATGGTTTCCGGGTCCACACTGAGCCCCTTGATGTTAGCTATACCAGCGGCCAGCTGTCTTGCGTTGGCATGGTCATCCGCGAGGCGATCGATCATATTATCTAATGCGACCAATCCTGCTGCCGCCAAAACTCCCGCCTGGCGCATCCCGCCGCCTACCATTTTTCTCCATCTCAGGGCTTCCTGAATAAATTCTTTGGAGCCACAGAGGACTGATCCTACCGGACAGCTCAGTGCCTTAGATAAACAAAACGAGACATCATCGACATCCTTTGTAAGCTCAGTGACCGGAACTTCTAGAGCAATTGCTGCGTTAAAAAGCCTAGCACCGTCGAGATGAACTTTTGCATCAGCAGAATGCGCGATGTTAGCAATTTCTGCGGTCTGACTGGGTGTGAGTACTCCGCCGCTGCAGCGATTGTGAGTATTCTCCAAGCACACTAGTGTCCCTGGAGCAGTGTGTATGTTACCTTTTGGGCGTATTGATGAAGCGAGTTCGTCAGGATTAATTTGTCCCTGGTCTCCATTAGAGATGAGCCGTATTTGGACTCCTGCTAGCCCAGAGGCACCACCAGATTCATTCCAAAATATGTGGGCTTGGTCACCCATGATAACTTCATCACCTCGGTCACAGTGCGCCAGTATAGCTACCAAGTTACTCATGGTTCCACTCGCCATAAGTAAACCAGCTTCCTTGCCTAGCAGGGCCGCCGCTTTTTCTTGGAGAAGGTTAATAGATGGGTCTTCTCCATATACGTCGTCTCCAACTTCTGATTGGGCCATTGCGTTGCGCATTTCCTCGGTTGGTTTAGTGACTGTATCGCTTCTTAAATCTATCAAACTAATACTTCCTTACATAGACCAAGCATAGACCAAAATAGTCGGACCATCTGTGATCTGGTGAATAAAGATTGCGGCACATTCTATCAGGAATCCTTGCTAAACACTACCGAGTGTGATTAAGATTGGTGTAATCAGATAGGAGCGGTTTTATGCGTCAAAGTGCGGTTTCTTTTGAGGCAAATGGGCTTAAATTTGAAGGAATATTGTCTACTCCCGATGACCTGACCGGAAATATCCCTGGAGTAGTCGTGTGTCATCCTCACCCTTTGTTTGGTGGCAACATGCACAATAATGTGGTATCCGCCGTAACTTATCATCTTTCTACGGTGGGGATCGCGTCGTTGAAATTTAATTTTAGAGGGGTAGGAAACAGCGAGGGAGAGCACTCTAAAGGAGATCTGGAGTATCAAGAAGTAGTAGCAGCGCAAAAGATGCTTTCCGAATGGCCAGGGATAAATTCTACGAATATCGGTATTGTAGGCTACTCATTCGGCACGCGGGTCATATTAAGGCATCCAGAATTGCAAGAGTTTCCGAAAGCTTTTGCCTTTATATCTCCCTCAATAGAGGCGCTAGAGGAATCGACTTTAAAAAATGATAACAGGCCTAAGTTTGTCATATCAGGTACAAAGGATAAGTTACTCCAGGCCAATAGATTGACTGAAGTATTAAATCAATTTGTGCATCCTCCTATAATAAGCTCTGTAGAAGGGGCAGACCATTTCTGGGCAAATATGGAGGATTTGGCGGTAGAACCAGTTTCTATGTTTTTTCATGAAAATCTTACCTAATATGTTAAGACTCAAAAGGAATGGGATGCCCACCTCTTCAGCCTATCACTGGGCAGTTGCTCAAGGTGCCGGTGTGGTCTTGGCTCTAGACCAATTTACTAAATATTTAGTTCAACACTTCATCCCGTGTGATTCCGGTATGATTTGTAGGGTTTCAATACCCCCAGAAGGGTTCGCTCGCATTACGCACATACACAACACAGGGAGCATATTTGGGCTTTTTTCAGGTAATAACCTCCCATTGATTTTTGTATCTTTTGTTGGGGTATGTGTGCTGTTATACATATACAAAAGCCAAATAAAACCTAGTAATTGGTTTAGGTTGAGCATAGCATTGCAAATAGGCGGAGCGTTGGGAAATGTTACGGACCGTATCCGCATAGGGCATGTTACTGATTTCATCGATATAGGGGTATCTTCTTGGAGATGGCCAGCTTTCAATATTGCTGATGCATCAATCATTACCGGCTTATGTCTCTTGGTGTGGACGATTTTATTAGCGGAACGCGAATACCATGATGATCACGATCAGGAATCGGTATAATTTATCTGACCACATATGTTGGGTTTGTAGCAGACACAGTTTTACTTATGTATTTATTCCTATAAAGTTTTAGAGCTGCTATTGTGGATATTATGGATCAACAATATCTAGTTAATGAGTCTGGAAAAAGAGTAGACGCTTTTCTTGCGGACCAAGAAAAGGCTACTACTCGAAGCAGGCTACAGGCTTTGATTGATTCTGGGCATGTGACTGTAAACGGATCTTCCGTAAAGCCTTCATACAAAGTGAAATCAGGCGACAAAGTACAAATTGTTATGCCTGAACCTAGCCCCGTAGATATCCTTCCGCAGGATATCCCGATTGCTTTTATTTATCAGGATGAGCATATAGCGGTTGTTGATAAACCTCATGGTCTTCCTGTTCACCCCGGGCCGGGGCATCCAGATGGTACTCTGGTTAACGCGCTTCTAGCACATTGCCCTGATATAGCAGGTGTTGGAGGAGAGATACGGCCAGGCATAGTGCACCGTTTAGACAAAGATACTTCAGGCCTTATCATGGTTGCCAAAACGCATGATGCCCATCAGAGTCTTGCTGCTCAAATTAGTAGTAGAAACGTCGATAAGGGATATCTAGCTTTGTGCAAAGGTTTGCTAGACAGCGATGAAGGCATAATCGATGCACCAATAGGAAGAGACCCGTATAACAGGAAACGAATGGCAGTCGTAGAAAACGGACGGCATGCTAAGACCATTTACACTGTATTGGACCGCTTGGAAGGTTATACATATTTAGGTATAAAGCTGGAGACCGGTAGGACTCACCAGATTAGAGTTCATATGGCCTACCTTAACCATCCACTAGTTGGAGATACTGTATATGGTAGGAGTAGTAATATTGTTTCACGGCATTTCCTCCACGCACATTACTTAGCATTTCGACACCCGGTTACAGGGGAACCAATCGAATTTCAGTCCACTCTGCCAAAAGACTTGTCAGATGCCTTGGAATCTATAACGCTGAAGTAGGTGTTATAGCTCCACATGTGACTCAGATTCAGGTAGTGGTCATATGCTAGAATGTCCGCAGGTGCTTCTCCGCTTGAGTGCGCCCACTAAATTGATAGGATTTTGTAAATAGTTCTGATGGCCACTCCAGATAATCCGGCACCTGATTTTATTAGGAACATAATCTCTCACGATATTAGCTCAGGAAAGTGTGATTCATCGATTATTACACGTTTTCCTCCGGAGCCGAATGGATATCTTCATATTGGCCATGCTAAATCCATCTGTCTTAATTTTGGTGTTGCGAACGAATATGGGGGCATTTGTCACTTGAGGTTTGACGACACTAATCCTGCTCGAGAAGATGTTGAGTATGTTGAATCAATCAAAACGGATGTTAAATGGTTAGGATATGACTGGCAGGATCATTTATATTTCGCTTCTGATTATTTTGATCAACTTTACGACTTTGCGGTTGCGTTGATACAAAAAGGATTGGCGTATGTGGATAGCCTGCAAGCTGATGATATTCGGAGATATCGAGGGACTCTCACAGAGCCAGGACAAGAAAGCCCATATCGTGATCGATCGGTTGAAGATAATCTGGCTCTGTTCGAGCAAATGAAGAATGGAGAATTTGAGGATGGTGCCCATGTTCTTCGAGCCAAGATAGATATGGCGTCACCAAACTTGAATCTTCGCGACCCGACCTTATACAGGATACGTAAAGTACCACATCACAGAACTGGGGATACATGGAAAATATATCCAATGTATGATTTCGCTCATAGTTTGTCTGATTCTATAGAGAGAGTCACTCATTCATTGTGCACCTTGGAGTTTGAAGATCATCGCCCCTTATACGATTGGTTTCTAGATGTTTTGAAAGTACATCATTCTCAACAAATTGAGTTTGCTCGACTTAACTTGAGTAATACGGTAATGAGTAAACGGCTATTGAGGGACCTGGTTGAGAATAAACATGTTAGCGGCTGGGATGATCCTAGAATGCCTACCATATCTGGCCTCAGAAGGAGAGGATATACTCCAGAAGCCATAAGAATGTTTTGCCATGAGATAGGTATCGCTAAACGAGATACTGAGGTCGAATTAGCTCTACTCGAACATTGCCTTAGAACTAATCTAAATATTACAGCTCCTCGAGTGATGGGCGTTCTTGATCCCGTAAAAATTGTTTTGATTAATTATCCTGAAGATCTAGTAGAGGAATTTGATGCTATAAATAACCCTGAAGACGCTTCCATGGGGACTCGTAAGGTTCCATTTTCCAGGGAGCTTTTTATAGAACGTGATGATTTTATGGAGAATCCTTCGTCTAAATTCTTTAGGTTGGCTCCCGGCAAGGAAGTTCGGCTTAGATCTGCGTATTACATAACGTGTGTTGACATGATTAAAAACTCAGAAGGCCGCATAATGGAAATCCAATGCACGTACGACCCTGACTCCCGCGGTGGATCATCTCCTGATGGGCGTAGGGTCAGAGGAACGCTACATTGGGTATCCGCAAAGCATGCAATAAAGGCTGAAATACGACTTTACGATAATTTATTTGCCAATAAAGATGATGGAGATGATGGTGGGCTACTGTCTGATAAGCTTAATCCGGATTCTCTTAAGGTATTGACTGGATGCTACGTAGAGCCGAGTTTGGAAGGATCATCCCAAGGTGTTACATATCAGTTTGAAAGGCAAGGGTATTTTTGTTTGGATTATATTGATTCTACACCAGGGCAATTGGTTTTTAACCGGACAGTATCACTTAGGGATACTTGGTCCAAAATAAATAAATCCTGACATTATTGTGATGTTTTTGAATAAGGTCTTGAACTAGAGTATGGAAATGAGGAAGACTCCTTTATCAGAAAAGATTATCGATTCTAATGGGTTGTCCATTAGGTGTATGGTCTGGGGAGAGCCTGATGCACCTCCGGTGTTAGCTTTGCACGGTCTAGCTTCTTCAGCAAATTGGTATGATCTGATTGCTCCCGATCTCGCAAGAGATTTTAAGGTAATTGCTCCAGACCAACGTGGTCATGGTAAGACGACTCAGGCTACCGAGGGCTATGACTGGAAGACTCTGGCCATAGATATGGTCCAACTTTTGGACGTTCTAGATATATCTACAATCGGTGTGTTAGGGCATTCTTGGGGAGCAACTGTTGCTGCAGGACTTGCTTATCTGCATCCGGAACGAATTAGTAGCTTGACTATGATAGATGGTGGATTTGGTCGGATTGGTTCTTCTGAGATAAGCGATTGGGAAACTGTTAAACAAAATACATTTCCTAGAGATGTATCTGGGACTAGAAGTGAATTGCTGCGTAGAATGAGCGAACAACTTGCTTGCTGTTGGAACGCTGATATAGAACGCATAGTACAGACGATGGTCTGGGAAGACGATTGCGGCCAAATGCATGATATTTTGCACCCAGATAATCACATCCAAGTTATGAAAGCAATGTGGGACGAACCTGCATCCTCAATGTGGCCAAATATTAAGTGTCCTACGCTATTGGTGCCGGCAGGACCACTTCCTATGAAACGACACCTGGAAAGATTTTGGAACAAGCAGAGCCGAGTAGCGGTTGCATCTAGTACTATTTCTAACTGCAAAGTACACTGGATTCAGAATACGATTCACGATATTGGGTATCATAGACCGGAATATCTATCAAATGTCATACGGGCATTTTTAAATAATAATTTATGATAAATTGCGCTGTGGCGCATGCGAATTAGTTCAGAGGATATATGAGCAAACAAGTTAGGGTCAGATATGCACCAAGCCCGACAGGACATCCTCATATTGGTAATATTAGAACTGCACTATTTAATTGGTTGTTTGCAAGACGGAACAACGGGAAATTTATAGTGAGAGTTGAAGATACCGATCAAGAAAGGTTAGTCCCTGGAGCTGTGGATAGCATATTGGAGGGACTCCAGTGGCTTGGCATTGACTGGGACGAAGGTCCTCAGGTAGGTGGTGATTTTGGGTCTTATTATCAATCTGAAAGGCTAGGTCACTATAGTGACGCTGCCAATACTTTAATAAATACAGGCTATGCGTATCGTTGCTATTGCACTAGGGAGAGGCTTTCTGATCTTAGGGAATCTCAGAAAGCTAATAAACAGTCTATAGGCTATGATGGTCATTGTAGGAGTCTGGCTGTTAGTGATATCAATGAGCTAGACAGTTCAGGGGCGAGTTACGTTGTTAGGTTCAAGATGCCCTTAGATGGAACGACTAGCGTTAATGATATTATTCGTGGAGAAGTTGAATGGCAAAATCATCTACTAGATGATTTTGTTTTGCTGAAATCTGATGGATTCCCAACATATCATCTTGCTGTGGTTGTTGATGATAATCTGATGGATATTAGCCATGTTCTGAGAGCAGAAGAGTGGTTGTCGAGTACTCCTCGTCATCTTTTAATATATCAAGCACTGGGTTTTACTCCACCCAAATTCGGGCATTTACCAATGATTTTGGGACCTGATAAATCCAAACTCTCAAAGAGACATGGTGCGACGTCAATTTTGGAGTACCGAGATGAAGGATATCTCCCTGACGCTCTTAAGAATTTTATGGTGTTACTAGGTTGGTCTCTTGATGACCATAGTGACGTAATACCTTTAGAAACGATTAAGAATGAGTTTAGTCTCGATAGAGTTGGTAAGCCTGCGTCTATATTTGATATAGAGCGTCTCCAATGGATGAACGGGGTATACATAAGGGATCTTGCTGATGAGAATCTGGCTGACTTGATGCTACCGTTCATTGTCGGTGATACTGAGTCATGTATAGATAGAGATTATCTATTAAGAGTCGTGCCCCTTATAAAAGAACGTATGAAGACGTTAGTGGAATCTAAAGACATTACGTCCTATTTCTTCGACTCTGATGTGGGTTGCAGTAAAATCCAGATAATCCAGAAAGGTATGGATTCACTTCAAACTAGTGCTGCTCTCGAGAATATTATTTCCGCAGTTAAAAAGTTAGATCCTTACGTATCTGCAAATATTGAAGAAGTTTTACGGGCGGCTTGTGCTGAGTCGGATTTAAAACCAAGAGAATTTTTCGGTCTCATAAGAAGCGCAGTTACTGGGAGAGATGCGACACCTCCATTGTTTGAATTGATGGAGGTCTTGGGAAAGGATTCTACCCTGTTGCGTTTAGACAAAGCCCTTTCATTACTCTAACTATTGTTTGGAACAATCTTCATTTAACTAAACTTCCGGGCAAATTACTACGAAATTAAGCCAATTTTCGACTTTTTTTAAAAAAATATCAAAAATTGGCTTAAAACTGCCTTGACAATACCCCGAAGAGCACCTGTTATATTACAGCTTAGTTACCATAACTAATAATTTAACGATCCTATTTCGGGATGCTCGTTAATATGGTAGCGAGGTTGGGATTAATAAACAACCGAATTACAGTACAGGTTTTGAGCAGTTTCTAGGAGGTGTCAGTTACTAACATGATGTCAACATCTGTAAAAATACTGAGTGATGGTGTGGTGAAGTTTGACGGTGGGTCGGTATTTGGCCAGGTTCCGAAGGTTGCCTGGGAAAATAGTGTTAGTACAGACCGAAAGAACCGTATAACCATGGGCCTGAATTGTATGTTGCTTCAGGTCTGCGGAAAGAATGTGTTGGTCGATGTAGGTGTCGGACCCAAAGACAATGATAAAGATAAGGAAACGTATGGTTTGGTTCCAAGCCGACTGTTGAAAGGACTTAAGAGCGCAGGGCTAACACCTAAAGATATAGATTCTGTTATCTTAACGCATTTGCATTTTGACCATTGTGGCGGATCTACGCGACTAGATCGGGCTGGAAATATAGTCCCGACGTTCCCGAAAGCGACTTATTACATCCAAAGATCCTGTTGGGAAGATGCGCAGAACCCAAATGAAAGGTGCTCAGCTTTCCACAGAGAAGAAAATTTCATGCCGATAGAAGAAAAATCTCAACTGGAATTGCTTGATGGCGATACTGAGATTCTGCCAGGGTTAAATCTTGTCGTCACAGATGGACATGCTATTGGTCATCAGATGGTGCTATTTAATCATGGAGGTGAAAGAGTCGTGTTTCTGGGCGATATCGTCCCTACTCATCACCATTTGAACTTGCCGGTGATATCCGCATTTTCGTTTTCGCCTGAAGAAACTCTTCAGAGAAAAAAAGAGATTCTGTCAGAGGCTGAACAGCAAGGATGGCTGATAGTCTTCTCGCATGGTACCGATACTAAGGCAGGGTATTTAGAGAGAAGGGGTAATACTACGTATTTAAGACCAGTAGAGTTATAGGGAGCATTATTCTTTTTATCCTCCTCTTGTGTGTGGATGGGTGGGGAGGTGCCGCGGTGGCCTGAATCAGCAGGCCACCGCATTTTTATTTAACGTATTATTGCCCAAACGCAGTCGTCTTCTAGCGACTGTAATTCAGCCTCTGTTATCGTATTACGTATATTGCGATCAGTTTTCGTCTGAACCCTAATATAATTTTCAGTTATACCTTTCCAATACGATTCTTTGTTACTAAATTTGCGACTTTCCCATAAAACTTTTTGATTAGTGTGCAGGAATTTATTTCTGAAGTTCGTAAAACTATCTTTGACTATTTCATTAAGAGCTGTGACTCTTTCTTTCTTTGCGATAGACGATACGTGCTCTTCCAGATAAGTTGCACTCGTACCGGGACGCTTAGAATACGGAAATATGTGAAGATTGCTGAAAGAAGTCCTAGAGACTAATTTCAAGGTCTCATTGAAATCAGAGTCAGTTTCGCCAGGGAAGCCGACTATTAGGTCTCCTGTTATCGCGACATTTGGTATGTTATCTCTAATGAACTCTACGCTTCGAGAGAACTGGTCGGTTGTATATCTCCTTCGCATAGAGTTGAGGATTCTATCACATCCGTTCTGTAAAGGTATGTGGAAGTGAGGGCAAAGTCTTTCATTCGACCATAGATGGAGCAACTGTGGGCTAATTTCTTGAGGTTGGAGGGAAGACACACGGAGTCTGGGGATTTCTGTCTCTTCTAGTATGCGCTGAATTAATTTAGGTAAAGAGGACTCTGGTAAATCAAATCCGTATGAACCTAGTTGCGTCCCAGTCAAGACTACTTCCCTGTATCCTTCAGATACGAGACCCTTAATCTGATTTATTAAGATAGAAGATGGAATGCTTTTTTCTCTGCCTCTTACTTTAGGCACGATGCAATAGCTACATATTTGATTGCAGCCTTCTTGTATCTTTACCATCGCTCGACATCGGGATAACGTTGTTTCAAGTGGTTGCTCAATGCTGTTGACTGCAAGTTTGTCTACCTGACGGATATTATTAATCAGCCCGAGTATGCTGTCTTTCTCAGTGTTCTTTACTACTAGAGACACTTCCGGCATGTTTAAAAGTTCATCTTCAGCTCTTTGGCTATAACATCCGGCTGCAACTATCAGCGCGTTGGGATTTTTTCTATGCGCGGCCCGTAAGGCCTGACGGGCCTTAGAATCTGCAGTAGAAGTTACGGTACACGTATTCAATACGTAGATATCGGCAGAATTTATTGAATCTACTACGTTGTAGCCAGCCGACACAAATTCGCGTGACATCTTGTCGCTGTCCGCTTGGTTCAGCTTGCATCCATGGGTGTGTATTAGAATATTATTAGATATCTGATCTGTCATAAAATACCGTTATCGCTTGTTCGCGGATATATTATCATCAGAGCTACTCCATAGCTTTTCTATCGCATGAGCCACGTCATCTAATAACATGAACAGGTAATCTAGCCTTAGTCCAGATTCACGGACTTTCTCTACCATATCAGGGAAACTATCTAACTGCGTAAAGGACTCTCGAATCTGTCTGTCTTTAAGATCTTTGCCGAGTTGGGTAATATAATTGCGAATCTCTTGGTCTCCAGACAGAATATCACCTCTTGATAAGGCGTGCTCTTTTGCAGCCAATGTTAGGCTTCCCCAAATTAATTCTTCAGCTATGGCCCATCGCCCGTCTCTCAGTTCAGAAAAGCCTTTTTTAAGAAGATCTGTACTCCTGGTACGATGATCTATAAGTTGGGTGTTAAACGATTCAGGATAAATACTCATTACTATCTAAAGGAAACTAGAGAGATTAGGAATCATTCTAGCATAAGGAAGGGTGAAGTTTTATAGAACAACACGGTCATCTATAGCTTGCACCTTGTTCTCTTGATACGTCTGAGCGTCAGGGCTACAATATGCGAAGATGTCCGTTTAAGAATATCGCGCTCCTGAATCCTATTGCTCTACTCTCCTACAAAATAATCGGAGCAGTGTCGTTTAAAAGTGATTGATATACATGACTGTCCATAGTAACCATCTTAAGAGTCGTTGTAATTTAGCAAATGCCCGTTCTAGAATCACCAGCGGGATATTTTCTGACATATTAAGCATCCAAGATGTTATGGATTTCGTGCATATATCAGAGAGTCAGATCGACGAATATTGTCTCTTAGCTTCGGAGATAAGAGATCATGGTAAAGGTAATGTAATAACATTTTCTCCGAAGGTTTTTATTCCGCTTACACGGTTATGTCGGGATTTTTGCGGGTACTGTACATTTCGACAGGATCCATCTGATGCGGATGAGTTATACCTATCTCCAGAACAAGTTCTTGAGGTGGCCAATAAAGCACAGGCACTAGGTTGTACGGAAGCTTTGTTCACTTTAGGTGAGCGTCCTGAACTCAGATATCGAGAAGCTATGGATTGGCTCAAAACTCATGGGTATGACACTACTATCGAATACCTCGTAGACATGTGTCGGTTGGTGTCGTTTCGTACCTCTCTTATACCCCATGTTAACCCAGGTACGATGAGTTACCGAGAAATGTCTCAATTGCGGCCGCATAGCGGTTCAATGGGCATAATGCTGGAGAGCATAAGTGAAAATCTACATGCGCCTGGAGGTCCACATGAGTTTGCTCCCAGTAAAAGGCCGTCTGTGCGTATAAAAACTACGAAAATAGCCGGAGAACTTAATATACCATTCACTAGTGGTATATTGATTGGCATAGGCGAATCCCGTTTGGATCGTATTAAAGCTCTATTTGCACTTCTTGATATACATAAAAACTACGGTAATATTCAAGAAGTTATAATTCAGAATTTTAGAACAAAAGAAAATATTCCAATGCGTCATTCTCCTGACGCGGAATCCCTCGAACTACGTTGGACCATAGCTACAGCAAGAATAATTTTGGGTTCGCAGGCTAATATTCAGGTTCCTCCCAATTTAAATTCAGAAGATTATGACACATATATTTCTGCGGGAATAAATGACTGGGGTGGAGTTTCACCATTGACTATAGACTACGTTAATCCTGAATCTCCGTGGCCAAAATTGTCAGAGCTTAACAGGCGCACGTCAAAAATGGGATTCAATCTAGTACCTAGACTCCCGATCTACCCAGAGTACTTTATGGATACTGACCGGTATACTGATGTAAATATCAAACGAAAATTGCTGGAATTGAGTGACGATCAGGGCTACGTAAAAGGAGGCATTCAAGCTTATGTCGATCCAAAGTGATAGACCATCAGGTAATAATGATTTGGATATGGTTCTAAATGAAATTGATGTCAATGTATCCAAAATACTTGATAGGGCTCTGGATGGTAAGGATATATCCTCTGAAGATGCGGTGATATTGCTTAATACTACAGGGCGAGAGTTTCACTGTGTGAGCATGGTAGCAGATGAACTTCGGCTTCGTACTGTAGGAGATGTAGCCACGTATGTGGTTAATCGGAATATAAACTTTACTAATGTATGCATTAAGCGATGCGGCTTCTGTGCTTTTAGTAGAGATTTCAGACAAGAAGAAGGTTATTTCTTGCCTGTAGATGAGATCATTCGAAGAGCAAAAGAAGCATGGAATTATGGAGCTACAGAAGTATGTGTTCAGGCCGGATTGCCTCCACAAATGGAAGGCGATCTTTATATAAAATTAACAGAGGCTATCAAGTCCGAACTGCCAGATATGCACATACATGGATTTTCTCCCGAGGAAGTGTTGTACGGATCTATTAGATCAAAGACATCTATTAAGGAATATTTAACGGGATTAAAAGATGCTGGAGTAGGCAGTCTTCCTGGCACATCGGCAGAGATTCTAGATCAGGCATTACGAGATAAAATCTCTCCAGGTAGGATAACAGTGAGTCAGTGGGTTGAGGTCATCACTACAGCACACCAACTTGGTATACCAACAACATCTACTGTGATGTTTGGGCATTCAGAGACTTATGAACAGCTTGCGGAACACATCGTTCTGCTAAGAGATATACAGGCGCAGACAGGCGGCTTTACTGAATTTGTTCCGTTAAGTTTTGTGAACAGTGAGGCCCCAATGTTTCTTCAGGGATTGGTGGATAATGTGAGGTCTGGCCCATCTGGTATGGAAGTTATCAAAGTTCATGCGATTTCGCGAATCCTATTAAATAACTGGATACCCAATATTCAGGCATCTTGGGTTAAAGAAGGGAGCCGAATGTCCCAGTTGTTATTGACATCTGGCGTAAATGATCTCGGGGGGACTTTAATAAATGAAAGCATATCGACCTCTGCAGGAGCCCAGCATGGTCAGTTAATGCGACCCGCCGAGTTCAGAGAAATGATTCGTCAAGCCGGCCGTGTTCCAGCAGAGAGATACACGGACTATAAGCTCAAACAAGTCTTCGATAAATCTGATTGCCCTGTGGATGCGCTAGATCTGGTGGGAGATAATGTCGAAGAAATATTTGGTTCATATAAGAAGCTAGTTCAAATGGATGAATATCGGTTCGAGCATCCTAATTCTAGCAAAGATCGGGAAGTTCCTACTGACCAGAGTAACGTAATTGTCTGAGAACGTAGTTGCTTTAGCTGGGGGAGTAGGAGGAGCGAAATTGGCCTTAGGATTTGCTTCTGTGCTTCCTCCTGAAGAATTAAAGCTCATTGTTAACACTGGTGATGATGATATATTCCATGGGTTATATGTTTGTCCTGATATTGATACCGTGATGTACACTTTGTCCGGTTTATCCAATACCGACACCGGTTGGGGATTAAAAGGGGAGTCTTTTCAGGCACTGTCTATGCTAGGGAGATACGGTTGCGACACTTGGTTCAATCTAGGCGATCTAGATTTCGGAACACACATTATGCGTAAGTACCTTTTGGACGACAAATATACTCTAACAGAAACTACTGCTTATTTATGTCAGAAACTCGGAATACAGTGTCAAGTGTTGCCTATGACGAATGACAGTGTAAGGACTGTAATAAGGACAATCGGAGGAGACCTGTCCATGCAGGAGTATTTTGTGAGGGATAAAGCTGAACCGGAAGTTCTTGACATAACGTATGCTGGGAGTGATATAGCTCAACCCAGTGAAGAATTTTGTGAATCATTAGACAATGTAGATAAACTAGTTTTATGTCCTTCGAATCCATTCCTGAGTATAGGTCCGATACTAGCTTTACCTGGTATTCGAAGTCGGATGATGGATCTCAAATCAGACAATCAGATTAGAATAGCAGTGAGTCCTATAGTATCTGGTGATTCTGTTAAAGGCCCTGCAGGTAAGATAATGCGTGAATTGGGATACGAGGTATCATGTGTTACTGTTGCTGAACTGTATCGTGATTTCTGTGACGTCTTTGTAATAGATGTGCAGGATAAGGAGCATTGTAGAGCGATAGAATCATTGGGCATAAAGCCTTTTGTGGCTCCGATTATAATGAACTCAAAAGCTGATAAGATAGCCTTAGCGAAAACACTATTAGAACTGGACGTTAACTAAATGATGATTGAAACATCGTCAGTGGTGCCCATAATCCCTATGAAGCCGTTAGCAGAAGGAAAAACCAGACTAGCCCGAGAACTGACTAAGGAACATAGAGCAGAGCTAGTAGCAGGTATGTTATGGCGTGTAATAAATGCGATACGTGGCGCTTCTATAGAAATGTTTTGGGTGATCGGGGGAGATGACAGAGTTAGAGCATTGACTCGGAATATGGACGGATTATGGCTTGAGGAAATGGGATCAAGTCTGAATGATACTCTAAATAAGGCTTTTGATAGGGCTTTTCGGGAGGGGTACTCCGTGATGTACCTTCCAGGAGATTTGCCATTTATTAAGCCCAGCGATATTCATAGCCTAATGCGATCCTCCGAACGTGGCAATAATATAACGTTGGCCCCTGCTCGCCGAGACGGCGGAACTAACGGAATATTAGTTCCGAACGGGATACCGTTCGCCCCACAACTGGGGCAAAGAAGTTTTGCAAGACATTTGGCCCAAGCGGCAGCAGCAGAAGTGTCAGTAGCGATCTGTTATAGCCAGGGTCTCGCGTTTGATCTTGATACTGTGGACGATCTGGAATCATATTCTCATATGGAACCAGGATTGCTTAACAGGCTGATACCAAATATGGATACCTAAAAGATTGTAATGGTAAGTTCCTGTGACTAGCGAAAAATTGAAATTAGGCATATTGCTCCCTACTAGAGGCTTGTTGTTAGATGACGAGCGACCAACCAATATCCAACCTGTTTTGGATATGGCAAAGCAAGTAGAAGAAGCGGGACTTGATTCTGTTTGGGTTGGTGATAGCCTGACAGCAAAACCTAGGCTAGAGCCCCTAAGCACACTTTCTGCGATAGCTGCTCAAACTAATACTGTTCGGCTTGGTACGGCTGTCATGTTGATGGGACTGAGACATCCGCTCCTATTGGCTCAGACCATGGCGACAGTAGATTTAGTCTCCCAGGGCAGGCTTATCATTGCGACTGGCATAGGGGGAGCTTTCAATAATGCCCAAAAGAAAGAATGGGAAAGCGTTTCCGTTGATGTGTCCCGGCGTGCTGGTAGACTTGAGGAAATGATCCGAGTAATAAAAAGTCTTAAT
>VFFT01000072.1 GCA_009392775.1 SAR202 cluster bacterium
GCACGATGCGAGTCTTGGAGAAGGCTCGTCAGCTAAAGAAGCCTTCAGTTGTGTCATTACCCAAAGACTTTGTTGAGGACTACGATTATTCTTTAAATCCTGACGAATTAATTCTATCTCCGAGTACTTCCATTGAATTGGGCTTAAGAGTGAAACAGGCTATCTATAGATTGTCGGGTCCGTTCGGCGACGATGTATTAAGAATCGGAGAGTTGGCGATTGATCTGGAGCGATATGAAGTTACATTGTCTGGTCGGAAAGTTGCGCTTACGTATAAGGAATTTCAATTATTAGCTTTATTAGCCTCTAACCCTGGCAGGGTATACTCACGCGAAGTATTACTCAGTACACTGTGGGGATATGATTATTTGGGCGGTACTAGAACTGTGGACGTCCATATAAGAAGGCTTCGGTCAAAAATAGAGGCTTCGGACCGAGTGTATTTAGAGACCATTTGGAATGTGGGATATAGGTTTATCATAGATTGAGTTGGCCAATAGGCATATTAAGTGGATTCATCGGTGACCCTGCTAAGGAAAGCTGCTACTCTGTCCTTGATGCCAAGGTGCTTTTTTAACGATAAATCAGGATCTTCATCTAATACACTGCTTGCTTCTCTACGAGCGCTCTCTAGTATATCCCTGTCGGATAATTTCGCCATTTTGAGATCAGGTAGCCCGCTTTGACGGGTTCCAAAGAAATCACCAGGTCCTCTCAGTTCTAGGTCAACTTCGGCCAACTTGAATCCATCATTTATATTTTCGAGGGCTGATAATCGCTCTTTGGCAAGTTCGGAAGGATCATCCGATACGAGGATACAATAGCTTTTGTGTTCTCCTCTACCGACGCGACCTCGGAATTGATGAAGTTGAGATAGGCCAAATCGGTCTGCGGACTCTATCATCATTACCGTAGCGTTAGGAATATCTATTCCTACCTCGACGACGGCGGTTGATATTAAGATTTGGATATCCTTATCCCTGAATGCGCGCATTACTTTATCCTTTTCTTTCGATGACATGCGGCCGTGGAGTAATCCGACATTACACTGGGGGAATATATCTTGTGAAAGAGTTTTATGGTCTTCTATCGCAGATCTTGCTTCTATCGAGTCTGATTCATCAATTAAGGGGTAAATAATGAAAGCTTGCCGCCCCGATTCGATTTGTTTGGAAATGAAGCCATAGGCTATGTCTCTTCGGTCAGGTCCGATCCATCGGGTCTGTATTGTTTGCCGTCCAGGAGGTAAAGTGTCTATAGTGGATACATCTAGATCTCCGTAAAGGGTAAGAGATAATGTCCGGGGGATAGGAGTGGCTGACATTATCAGGCTATGGGGGTTCTCACTGCCCTTCTGTTTCAATTCAGAACGTTGCAATACTCCGAATCGATGTTGTTCATCCATAACGGCTAGTCCTAGGTTCGGAATCTCAATCTCGGATTCGATTAAGGTATGAGTCCCTATCACTAGGTCTATTTCGCATGATTTCAGCTTGTCGATTATGTCAGACTTGGCGCGGGCTCTAGTACTCCCTGTTAGTAACGCCACTTGCATAGGCCTGTCCGATGATGGCAAATGTATGGTAAGAATGTTCTTAGTTTTACTGTCTGACACAGTATCATTGAATAGGTTTTTGATGGTTTGAAAATGCTGCTCCGCTAAGACTTCGGTTGGAACCATTATGCTTCCTTGGTAGCCACTCGTGATGGTCGCTATTAATGCTGCCAGAGTGACGATCGTCTTCCCGCTGCCGACTTCCCCTTGAAGAAGTCTATTCATAGGGGCAACTCCTTTCGACAAGTCTGAAATGATTTCATCAATACATCGTTTTTGAGCAGGAGTAAGAGGGAAGGACAAGGAATCTTCAAATGATTTCAGCACTGACTGGTCGGGTGTTATTGAGATACTAGCTTCTGTCTTCTGTAATTCTGCACGGCGTCTGAGGACGGCAACCTGTAATGTAAAGAGTTCATCGAAAGCTAACCTCCGTCTACTGTTTGTAAGGGAGAGTTCATCGGTAGGAAAGTGGGCTTGGGAAATAGCATCCGATAATGGCATCAAGTTGCATCGTTCCGTGATTTCATGTGGGATATGGTCAGTAATCCCTTGTAGCCATTCGTTTAGGCATTGCCACATGAATCGTCGCAGGTTGCGCAAGGTGATCCCATTTGTTAGTGGGTAAACCGGTACATGCCTGCTAGTGTTAAGTGGAGTGCCATAGTCGTTTAGAATATCGTAATCTGGAGATTGAAGTCCTATGTGACCTCGGTAGACTGTCGCCTTACCGCTTACTGCTATTCTAGAGTTGGCTTTTATAGTGCGTGCTAAAAAGGATTGTCCGAACCAAGTAATTTTAATGTTTCCTGATTCATCGCTGATGATGGCTTCTGTGGATTTAAGCCTGCCGCCGGAGCCCATGTTTACTGCGCGTGATTCCCAGACTACTCCATGCAGGGTGATTTCTTGATCTGGTTTAATCTCTGATATCGGTGTGATTCTTGAATAGTCAATGTGCCTGCGGGGGAAAAAGTACAGCAGGTCTCGTATAGAGAGCACGCCGAGTTTTTCAAAACGGTCGCTGATTTTTGCGCTAATGCCACGGAGCCTGTCGACAGGTACGTCAGGATTAAGCCTAGTGCTAACCTGAGGGGTAAGTTTAGGGTGCCCCGAAGTTTCACTAGTGCTCTCAGCGGTTATGGGTGGGGCACTAGGAGCAATGGGACCGTCGTTGTAAGCCACAGCCTGATATTCTGGGAGTGTGGTGTCCGTGGGGTTGAGGGCTTCCAGCCAATTCACGACCCATTCTTGGCGTTGTCGTTTATCAAGGGCTGAATAAGTTGTTAGGAATATTTCAGGGAGATACGACCTGAAGGTTATGAGCGATGTTAATTCGGTGTGCCAATGAGAGAGAAATCGGTCTAGGCCTCCAGCGACTGCTTTGTCGTCATACTCTCTTGTTTGTTCAAGTTTAAGTATGTGCGAAAAGGCCGTTAGCCAGCTTGTAGGCTTTTCATGGTTCGATGGCATAATGCACTTAACTGATCAGGTTTTTTTGGTTGTTTCTTGGGACAACTAAATCTGTCATTGGATAGTGTCAGTGCTGATTATATCATCGCCAAAATTGTTTACCTGTGTTGGATGTCAGGACTCACTAAGTTATCTTGATGTTATAAAACAAATACCTATTGCATTCGGTCCTACGTGTGTGCCTAGAGTAGGGCCAAATTGACTAAGGATGGGCTTGGTTGCAATGTCAGATGTTAGTAGGAGTTCCGATAAATAGTCACTATTAGCATTGTTAGTGCTATAAATAACTCCTAGATCTGTGATAGGAAGATGTTCCTCGAATATTTGATACAGTCTGTTTGTGGCCCTTGTGAGGCTACGAGAACGTTCTAAGGGGTGTACTTCGCCATCTCTTAAGTGAAGGATAGGTTTTACATTTAACATCCCGCCCAAAAAAGCTTGTGCTTTGCCAATACGGCCTCCTCGGTACAAGTTGTCGAGCGTATCAAGAGCCACTATGCAGTGTGTTCTCTCGCATAGATCCAATATTGATTTGTGAATTGATTCCAGGTCTGTATCTTGTGTTGCAAGTTGGGCTGCTTTAAGAGTGACTAAGCCCAGTGCAAATGAAGCGAGTTTGGAGTCTATTACTGTTATGTTCGGCGGGTCTCCCAGAGCTGATTTTGCTTGAGTCGCTGAATTGACTGTTCCACTAAGTTTGCTTGAGACATGAATAGATATGATGTCATGTCCTCTATTCAATTCTTGCTCATAAAGTGCTTGGAATTCTGGAATGCTTGGTTGAGACGTGGTGGGAAAGGTCTTAGACGTTGGGAGGCGACGGTAGAAATCAGTGGAGGAAATGTCGATACCGTCTTTATAATCTTCGCCGTCCATTAAGACATGACACGGGACAACTAGGATACCAAGGTCTGCACACAAATCGTTAGGTATGTCTGACGAGCTGTCAGTAATAATGGAGATAGTCATTTCAACTCCCACGGGCGATTATTCTAATGATATCAAATACAGTGCGTTTGACTGATTGGAGAACAATAGATTTATGGTCGTGTTCGGAATCAGTTCCTCGAGCGTGTTGAGGAGTGCATTCGCTTCTGATTCTATAGATTGAGACCCTCCGTATATAGTGATGATGGGGTCTAGATGGGATTCAAGGTCGGGAAGGGATTCTTTTATTAGTTGAGCTGGGTCGGTATTAGAGGAAACCTCGTTGCCGTCAATTCTAGAGATATATATAGGATCCTCATTAGACTGTGAACCATAAACTTGTGAGTCTGCGCTGGATGAAGGATTAATCGATATGCAAAGGGTTGAGGCAGCTTGGGAAGCCATTTGCTCAATATTGGTCTTTATTGTCTGATAAGGGTTGAAGGCGAGGGCTGCGGAGATTGCTTGTACAGGGTTATGAAACATTATTGTTCTTATCGTTCTTCCACATATGTTGGAGGCCTCCAAGTATTGCACTTCCTTGAACTGTTTTAAGCTCGTGGCCATGAGAATTATATTAGGACAAAAGTTTTTCTCAATAATTTCAACTAATGATGCGAAAAAGGAGGGATCGTTTTGTTGAGTATGAATATTACAGGACAGACCTGATTCTTGAAATATGTTTGCGAAGCCGTCGTCTGTGATGCTAATTAGACAGCTAGTTCGTTCGCTGTCTGTATCATTTGATAGGATACTTGTCGGTGATTGATGATCATCCATGTTTTGTATCATTAAGGCAGACGGTTTTCCAGAGCTTAAAGCTGTATCTATAAGCTGTTTTGGCGTTTTTGTATGTATGTGTAGCTTTACTGAATTACCTAGTTCACTTGTAAGGATAGAATCACCAAATGGGGACAGCAAAGTACGGAGTTCCCGAGCAGAAGTTCTGCCGTCACTGATTACGAATTGAGTGCAAAACCCCCAATCTTCAGTCTCGATATGGTTATTTGTGGCAGGAGCAGGGATTCGTGGCTGCAGCGTGCCATCTATTTGGAGAGGAATCGTATCTACCTGGCAGCCAGCATAATGTGCCCAGATACCAACGAATATGATGAACAATCCGAGTGCTCCCGAATCTACTACGCCTGACTCGGCAAGCAGTGGCATTTGATTGGGTGTATCATCTACGTGATACTTCGAGGCATCAACTATTTGCTGCCAAAATTCGGTTAAGTCTGCTGGTAGCTCAACAGGAAACTCGAAGGTTAAACTTGCTAGTTTCATAAGGCTGAGCATGGTACCTTCTACTGGCTGGTGCATGGATTCATAGGCAGTTGAATAGCCCGCTTTTAATGCTGCGATCATATCGATAGTTGTGCATGTATCATGGTCCGCAAGATGACGGGATAAACCTTGTATAAACTGTGATAGCAATACACCACTGTTACCCCGAGCTCCCCAAAAACAACCATCCCCTAGAGTTCTTAAAGCCTCACCTAGATGCGCAGGGCAGGAGTCGTCAATATTATTCAATCCTGATGTTAAAGTGGCAAGCATGTTTGTTCCAGTATCGCCATCTGGAACTGGGAATACGTTTATTCGGTTGATGGTATGTTGATGTAAGGTGAGTGCAGCCTGAGCACTCGCCATTGCGGATATTAAAGAGTGTCCTGTAAACGTTTCCACGGTTGGCGTCCCGATGTAGGTCATGGTGTGAACAGTATTATATACTAGTAACATACAGGCTAAATCCTGCTTATACGAGGAATGACAGAGAATCATTGACCACGTGGATAGGCAATATTAGAATTTTTGTACATAGAGTCCGTGGGGTAAATAAATAGATGTACGATCCTGAAATTTCAGAGAGGGGCTCTCCTAAGTCTGACGATCTAGCTGATGCATCGAACAGGCTTGTGACTGGAGATTTGCAGCCGGAGGAGGAATTCTCTGAACAGTCTTTGCGCCCTCGGGTTTTGGAAGACTTCGTTGGTCAGGCTCAAGTTAAAGAGAATCTGGCTATTGGGATAAAAGCTGCTACGATGCGTGGTGAACCACTAGATCATGTTATCGTGTATGGACCTCCGGGACTTGGTAAAACTACATTGGCTAATATCATAGCCAATGAAATGAATGTGAATATTAAGGTGACATCTGGCCCTGCTATAGAGCGAGCTGGGGACATTGCTGCTATTCTCACTTCACTACAGCCTAACGATGTTTTGTTTATAGATGAGATACATCGCTTAAATCGGGTTGTGGAAGAGGTTCTGTATTCTGCTATGGAAGACTTTTTTCTGTCGTGGATGGTGGGGAAAGGTTTGTCAGCCAGAAATGTCAATCTCCGAATTAGCCCATTTACACTAATTGGCGCTACCACTAGATTCTCTTTGATTAGCGCACCCCTTCGGGATAGATTTGGTTCAGTATTTAGACTCGATTATTATTCGATGGAGGACATGGAGCGGGTAGTGTCTCGGTCATCAGAGATCTTGGAAGTAGAAGCGGATACTCAAGGGATTAGGCACATCGCTGAGAGATCTCGAGGTACTCCGAGGATAGCGAATCGGTTGTTGAAACGTACTAGCGACTATGCACTGGTCAAGGCAGATAACCGTGTGACAGATAAGGTAGCAATGGAAGCGCTTAACTTATTAAGAGTCGATAGACTCGGGCTAGATGAATCAGATCATAAATTATTATCGACGATCATAGAGAAGTTTGACGGAGGTCCGGTCGGACTTGATACGCTTTCGGCTGCCTTAAGTGAGGATGCAGACACGGTAATGGATGTGTGGGAACCGTATCTAATGAAACTTGGTTTATTAGAGCGTACCAGTAGAGGGCGGATGGCAACACGGTCAGCGTACGAATATCTAGGAATGCCAGTTAAGAGTACTGATGAAGGACAGGCAAATCAAGGTCGATTCTCTGACATTTAGACTGATATCTCAGCACGAAAGCTCATCTTGAGTCACTTTACGGGAATAGTATTTCACGCTAATATTCCTTAGCTGTAAGAGTTTACATTTAGGGGTGTAGCGATGATATATGAATTGAGAACATACGAGACTATACCAGGGCGGCTCCCTGCGCTGAATGAGCGGTTTGCAAATCATACTGTTGGATTTTTTGAACGTCACGGAATACATGTAGTTGGTTTCTGGACGGAAGAGGTTGGGACCAGCAACCAGTTGGTATATATGCTTGGATTTGACAGTTTGGCAGATCGGGAACAGAAATGGGCGGCATTTCAATCAGATCCGGATTGGAATCGCGTGCGATCCGAATCTGAAGTGGACGGGCCCATTAACGCGCGCGTCCACAATCGCATTTTAAGGCCAACCAATTATTCGCCAATGCAGTAGCATTTGGTGACGAGACCCTGACTTTCAGGATCGGTAGAGGGATGACATGAAATATGACGTGGTTATTGTAGGCGGAGGATCTGCTGGGTGTGTACTAGCAAACCGATTGACGGAAAATGCAGAAAGATCGGTTTTATTGTTAGAAGCAGGACCTGATTATGCTAAATTTGATGAATTGCCCATCGATTTGAGGGATGGCTACAATGTTTGGAGATCAGCTTATGGGCCACACAGCTGGGCTTACCAGGCCTATGGGACCCCTCAACAGGATGGAACAATTGAAATTCCCCGTGGCAAGGCTATCGGTGGATCTAGTTCAATAAATGGGCAGGTGCTATTCAGGGGGGTCCCAGAGGATTACGATAATTGGGCTTCTTGGGGAAATGATGAATGGGCATTTACGAAAGTCTTACCGTATTTTAGAAAACTTGAAAACGATCTGGATTTTCAGGGTGATGATTTCCATGGATCGACAGGCCCAATACCAGTCAGAAGGTTTAAAAGATCAGAGTTACTTCCAACATCTGCCGCTTTCTATGATGCCTGTGTATCGCTGGGTTTTCCAGAAGACCCAGACCAAAACCATCCCGACTCAGATGGAATAGCTCATAGGCCGCTAAACAATATAGACGGAGTGCGTATGAGTACCGCTCTTACCTATTTGAGCTCAGCGAGGCATAGGATGAACCTCACGGTTAAGGGATCCGTCACGGTTCACCGAATCTTATTTGCGGAGAGAACAGCCGTTGGGGTTTTAGCCGAAAGCGGCGGGGAGTTATTCTCGGTCGAAGCCGGAGAAATAATAGTTGCGAGTGGTGCTATAGCCTCTCCTCAGATACTAATGTTATCTGGAGTCGGTCCGGCGCAGGACTTGGCAAAACTGGGTATTACGGTGGTTCATGATGCTCCTGGAGTAGGGGCTAATCTTAGGGATCATCCGGCAGTATTCACCTTGTTCAGAGGAGTTGGGGACGGTCCTCCCGACAGTGCTCCAAGTATTCAAGTGGGACTGAGATATAGCCCTGAATCATCGGATACGCGATCAGATATACAGTTAAGCCCGATATTGATGACATCAGAACATAGGCCAGCCAGTGTTCAGATTGATTCTAATGAGTTTCATTTCGGATTCAGTGCAGCGCTGCAAAATGCCCGAACTTCAGGAGAATTGACATTGAAATCCTCCGATCCGCATGAGCAGCCTATTATAAATTACAACTATTTGTCAGATGAGATGGATAGAGCCCGTATGAGGGAAGCTGTAAAACTGGGGATAGAGCTCGCCAAGGATGGAGCTTTTGCGGAATTGATAGCTGAGCGAGTTAATCCAACTGATGAAGACCTATCATCGGACGATGATCTAGATAATTGGTTGTTGCGGAATGTCTACACACAACATCATTCTTCGGGTACTTGCAAGATGGGACCTGATGATGACCCTATGGCAGTAGTTGATCAGTATTGTAGGGTGCGAGGCCTTATGGGATTACGTGTAGTCGATGCCTCGGTCATGCCGGATGTTATACGTGCCAATACAAATGCTACTACCATCATGATTGCCGAGAAAGTAGCCGATTGGATGAATCAATAAATAAAACGGTATCCTGGTGGTAGTAAACGAGCGTTGGGTTATAGGAAAAGTAAATTATCAAAAGGGGATTCAATGGTACAGAATAAGATGCGAATAGAACGAGATTCAATGGGGGAGATGGAAGTTCCAATCGATGCCTTGTACGGTGCTTCTACCATGCGTGCCGTCCTTAATTTCCCAATCAGCGATCTGAGATTTCCCAGAACTTTTATACGGGCTTTAGGGGTAGTGAAGCAGAGTGCTGCTAAGACAAATATGGATCTGGGGGTATTGAGCAAAGATATTGGTGAGGCGATCATCGTAGCCGCTGACGAGGTGATCAAAGGGGATTGGGACGGAGAGTTTGTGCTGGATATATTCCAGACTGGGTCCGGAACATCTACAAACACCAATGCTAATGAGGTTATTGCTAATCGGGCTAGCCAAATTATGGGAGGAGATCTGGGCTCACGGCTGGTTCACCCGAATGATCATGTTAACCTAGGGCAATCGTCTAATGACGTTATTCCAACAACGATACACGTCGCAGGGTTGATAGCAATCGGAGAGAGTCTTATTCCTGCTCTACAGAATCTACGCGCTAAGTTGAATGGAAAATCGGAAGACTTTTGGGATGTAATGAAGACTGGGCGGACACATCTTCAAGATGCTACTCCGATTCGATTAGGCCAGGAATTCTCTGGATTCGCGGCGCAAGCGGAGTATAGCATTGAGCGATTGGAGAGATGTCGCATCGCACTGAGAGAAGTGGCTTTAGGCGGTACTGCTGTAGGAACCGGTGTTAACACTCATTTCGAGTTTTCAGAAAGGACCTGTAAGTATATAAGCGCAGTTTCTGGTGTAGATGTTGCTGAAACGCGAAATCATTTCCAGTCACAATCTACGCTTGATGCAGTCGTTGAGGCTAGCGGTATTCTCAAAACGATTGCCATCAGCCTGCATAAGATAGCTAACGACATACGATTTCTATCGTGTGGGCCGAGAGCTGGTTTGGGAGAGATATTGTTACCAGAAGTTCAGCCGGGGAGCTCAATAATGCCTGGAAAAATCAATCCGGTGATATCTGAATCCGTAGTTCAGGTCGCGGCACAGGTAGTGGGTAATGATGCTACCTTGGCTTTGGCCGGACAAGGAGGGTATTTCGAGCTTAATACTATGATGCCAGTTGCGGCGTATAATCTGCTTCAATCTATATCGCTATTAGCCACGTCTGCTAATAATATGGCGGATCAGTGCGTCATCGGTATAGAGGCTACCTCGGTTGGACCTGAAATGGTAGAACGGGGATTGATGCTGGGCACAGCACTAGCCCCAGCGATTGGGTATGATGCCGCTGCTGTAATCGCTAAAGAGGCGGCCGCGAGTGGTAGGACGATACGAGAAGTTGCAATTGAGAAGACTGAATTGACATCGGAGCAGATAAGCCAGCTTCTGAATCCTGAGGATATGACTAAGCCCGGACTTGAAGTTAAGGGAGGCGGTGGCTGATAGATATGGAAAACTTGGCGAATTATTAAGTTAAACTGTGGAGTTCGCTCTTGCGGTAGCTTGACATAAACTCTAAAACCATTATAATGTTTGGTTACTGCTTTATGGATATTGCTCCATTTTTGGCTATTTTTCAAACAAACTTCAATCTGGCGGACGACGTGCGCCTTTTTTATTTTCGCTAACCCCCGGACAATCTCGGCTTATGAAGGAGTAGGTTACATGGTTATTTCACTGCCCAATGAATCGACTGCTACGCGGTCTCATAGTGTTAAGAGTTATGCGAATATAGCACAAATTCTCGATGTGCCCAATCTAATACAGAGTCAATTAGGTTCATACGATTGGTTTAAGAGTGAGGGTCTTGAAGAGGTTCTTAAAGAAGTATCTCCAATCGTTGATTACACGGCTAAGAAGTATGAGTTGCATTTTTTAAACCATGAGTTTAGAGAGCCAAAATATAGCCCTGAGGAATGTAAAGAAAGGGAGATAACTTTCTCTAGGCCGCTTTACGTAACAACTCGCCTCCAGATGAAAGAAACAGGTGAGATAAAGCAGCAAGATATCTTTATGGGTGATATCCCGATGATGACCGATAATGGGACATTTATCATAAATGGGGCCGAGCGGGTTGTCGTAAGCCAATTGGTGAGATCCCCAGGAGTCTATTTTGTCTACGAGAAAAATCTAGTCACCAATAGGAATCTCTGTTTTGCGAAACTCATACCATCACGGGGTGCGTGGCTGGAATTTGAGACGAGTAGCAAAGATATTCTGTCGGTTAAAGTTGATAGAAAGAGGAAAGTGTCTGCAACTTCCTTCTTGCGGGCGTTAGGAATTGCATCTGACGACGAGATAATGGGTTTGTTCACCGATGTCGATTTGGATGAGAACCATAAATATATTGAATCGACTCTTGATAAAGATCCTGTGCCTGAAGCCCGAGAATTAAATTTTAGAAGCGACGATTTGATGGCGGTGTGGCAGTGGTTAAAGCCAGATCAGGAGTATGACGTCGATTTGGCAAAGAAAATTGCGTATTCGCAGGTTGAATTTTATAGGAGGTTGCGACCAGGTGAACCTCCTACATTAGAGAATGCTCGTACACTGATACAGACTTTGTTTTTTGACGGTCGTAGATATGATCTAGGGAAAGTAGGGCGGTATAAACTTAATCGAAGATTGGCTCTTGAGGAAAACACAGAAGAGAGAACTTTGACCATTGCTGACATTATTGCTGTGGTGCGCACGATGATTACAGTAAATAGAGGTGTCGGGAACACTGATGACATAGATCATCTCGGGAATCGCAGAGTGAGAGGCGTTGGTGAGTTAGTTCAAAACCAGGTCAGGGTCGGGCTGCTCCGTATGGAGCGGATGGTTAAAGAAAAGATGACGCTAGTGGATCCTGAAGCTGCAGCGCCGCAGGGTCTAGTGAATATTCGACCGGTAGTGGCTTCGGTAAGAGAATTCTTTGGTGGCTCACAACTTTCTCAGTTTATGGACCAGACCAACCCTCTAGCAGAACTGACACACAAGCGAAGGCTTTCAGCTTTGGGACCAGGAGGACTCTCAAGAGAAAGAGCTGGATTCGAAGTTAGAGATGTTCATTTTTCCCATTATGGCCGGATATGTCCGATAGAAACCCCAGAAGGTCCGAACATTGGGCTATTGAGTTCGTTGGCTTCCTATGCAAGGACGAATGCTTACGGGTTTATTGAATCTCCTTACAGGCAGGTACTTAAGGAATTGCCGGCGAGTTCGGATGACCTTTTGGGTCGTACCGTGTCAGAAACAGTACTGGATAAAAGTGGCAAGACTATACTAGCGAAAGGAAAAGCGATAACTAAGCCAAGGCTTGCCATGATTCAAGACCTACCTAGAGGTGCGATGATACAAGTGCGACCATTCGTGCCTAGTGGAGAAGGGGAGGTTATATATCTATCTGCTGATCAAGAGGAAAGATACCGTGTTGCACAGGCTAACTCAAAGTTGGATCAGTTAAACCAATTTGTAGATGACAAAGTGGAGGTTCGGGAGGGGGAGAATTATATTGAAGAGCCGCCAGATACGGTTGATCTGATGGACGTGTCGCCCATGCAGATTGTGAGTATATCTGCAGCGTTGATCCCATTTCTTGAGCATGATGACGCTAACCGTGCGCTAATGGGTAGTAATATGCAGAGGCAAGCAGTCCCTCTACTGCGTCCCGAGCTGCCTCGCGTTGGAACAGGGATCGAATCAAGAGTTGCTAAAGACAGTGGTCAGGTCATATTAGCTGGCGCAGATGGTGTGATTACGTCTGTAGATGGTAAAGATATTGTAGTAACGGATTCAGGTGGCAATCCCCATCATCATAAGTTGGTTAAGTTCTCTAGGACTAACCAAGGTACTTGTTTTGATCAGAGATCTATTGTTCAAGCAGGTGATGTTGTAGCGAAAGGCGAAACACTTGCGGATAGTTCCTCAACCGATCTGGGGGATCTAGCACTGGGGCAGAATGTCACGGTAGCGTTTATGTCCTGGGAAGGGTACAACTATGAGGATGCTATTATTCTGAGCGAGCGATTAGTGAAAGATGACTTCTTTACTTCCATACACATTGAGAAGCATGAAATGGAAGCCAGAGAAACCAAACTAGGGGCAGAGGAGATAACTAGGGATATACCGAATGTTGGTGAAGCTAGCCTTAGAGATTTAGATGAGAGAGGGATTATTCGAGTCGGTGCAGATGTTAGCCCTGGAGATATTTTGGTGGGCAAGGTGACACCTAAAGGTGAGACGGAACTTACAGCTGAAGAGAAGCTGTTAAGAGCAATTTTTGGGGAAAAGTCACGGGATGTCAAAGATACGTCACTACGTGTTCCACATGGAGAAAGAGGGAAAGTAATTGACGTCAAGATACTCAACCGAGAGAATCGCGATGATCTCCCTCCTGGAGTAAATGAAGCGGTGAGGGTGTGGATAGCCCAGACGCGGAAGATATCAGTCGGAGATAAAATGGCGGGAAGGCACGGCAATAAGGGTGTTGTTTCTCGGATTCTGCCGGTTGAGGATATGCCGTATCTGACTGACGGAACTCCAGTGGACATTATTTTGAATCCCATTGGTGTGCCGTCGCGTATGAATCTGGGCCAGGTGCTTGAGACGCATTTGGGTTTTGGAGCTAAGGGGCTTGACTTCAATGCGGCCACTCCGGTGTTTGACGGTGCCACTGACGACTCCATAGAAGATGCTTTAGCGAGACTGTGGTTTGCTGAACAAGCCGATGCTGTCGATCATAATCGATATGGCGCTAGTGCTGGGATAGATGAAGGCAAAGTAGGGGAATGGCTCGAGGCTCGAGGCTATGATAGTCAGAGGTTGTTTGACGAATCTATCAATGGTGAAGCGAGATACGCTTCACTCAAGTTGTGGCTCGAGGAAGTTGCAGGAGAGAAAACCGAGGGGCTAGAGTCAAATGACATGTTGAAACGCGCTCTTGAGATTCATAGA
>VFFT01000073.1 GCA_009392775.1 SAR202 cluster bacterium
CCTATAAGAGTGATCGTACCAGGCAAATGTTACAGGTACGAAGCCACTGACGCTACTCACGAATGGCACTTTTATCAGATAGAAGGGTTAGCAGTTGATGAAGGCATTACATTTGCCAATCTCAAGGGCACTTTATATGAATTCGCTCAGCGCATGTTTGGGGAGGATAGGAAAATAAGATTCAGATGTGATTATTTTCCTTTTGTTGAGCCTGGCGTAGATGTCTCCATAGATTGTTTTTCCTGCGATGGAACTAGTTCGGGGTGCAGGATATGTAGAGATACTGGATGGATCGAGATCATGGGGGCAGGAATGGTACATCCCAAAGTCCTTCGGGGTGCTGGGTATGATACGGAAAAATATACGGGGTTCGCTTTTGGAATGGGACCCGAACGTATTGCAATGTTGAAATATGGAATAGATGACATTAGACACTTTTACTCGAATGATCTAAGGTTTTTACAGCAGTTTTAACGCGTATTCTCTAATGCCTTAACCGATATTTCTATTACACGAATGGATACTACCATTAGTCCAAGATCAAGAAACATCATAGGATAATTATGCTGGTACCTCTAAGTTGGTTACAAGAATATGTAAATATTGAAGTCGATCCCAATGTATTGGGACATCGTTTAACCATGGCCGGAATAGAGTTGGGAGAAATCATAATACACGGAGGATGGGAAAATTGTTATGTTGGTAGAGTTACAGAAGTAAATAAACATCCCAACGCTGACCGTTTAAACCTCTGCAAAGTCAGCATTAACAGTACCGAAGTTGAAGTAGTTTGCGGCGCTCCGAACGTGGCCGCGGGTCAGAATATATGCTTTGCACAAATAGGAGCAACACTGCACAATCCGAGAACTGGAAAGACTGAGACTTTGAAGGCAGCGCAAATCAGAGGTGTTACCTCACAGGGAATGATCTGCTCGGAGCTTGAACTTGGTATCGGAAACAGTCATGAAGGAATCGTAGTCCTACCGCAAGATGCCCCCGTAGGAATGCCTCTCGACGATTACCTTGGAGACACGTTACTAGATCTTGAGCTCACTCCAAATCGATCTGACTGTCTGTCCATGCTCGGTGTAGCTCATGAAGTGGCTGCCATATTTAAATTAGATGTGAAAGAACCAAGTCTACAATATGAAACATGCAAACCAAACATCAATACAATTATCAGTGCTCAAGTCGAAGATTATGATTTATGCAAGCGATATACAGGAAATGTTATAACAAATGTAACCATCGGGGACTCTCCACAGTGGATGCAAGACCGATTGTCTAAGGTTGGAATTAGGGCTATCAACAATATCGTTGATATAACAAACTACGTAATGCTTGAATACAACCAACCACTTCATGCATTTGATTTACACAAAATTCAGAATGGAACGATAATAGTTAGGCGAGCAAAACAAGGCGAAACACTAGAAACATTGGACGCTATCAATCGTACACTCACCCGAGATCATTTGGTCATTGCTGACTCCCATAAACCTATTGGCCTAGGAGGAGTTATTGGAGGCGCAAATAGTGAGATTGATGAAAATACCACGTCAATATTTCTCGAGTCAGCTACTTTTGACAATTACAATAACAGAGCAACCGCTGAATCATTCCAGCTCAGAACAGATGCTACCCTTAGGTTTGAAAAAGGGTTGCGTCCTGAGCTTGCCCCCATAGCACTTCAACGTGCTTCTCAGCTCATACATGAATTAGCCGGAGGGAACGTATGTTTAGGATCAATAGACATACAGTCAAGTGACATACAACTTGACCCAATCATCACACTAACTCTAGACAAATTAAATAAAATGCTAGGTATGGACATTGACTCAGACACAGTTCTCTCCGTACTAGAATCCCTTGGTATGCAAACTACGCTAATCGCTACTGGAGAAATATCTGTCATACCACCCTATTGGAGAAACGATCTTCAAATCGAAGAGGATTTAGTAGAGGAAGTAATTAGAATAATCGGATATGACGAGGTTCCTACAATACCTCTATCTGCACCGATACCCCATCAAATCAGCACCCCATCTATAGACCTTCGGAATGCACTCAGGAATGCATTTGCCTCTGTTGGGCTACAAGAAACAATTAGTTATCCTTTAATTACACTAGAGTCTCTAAAACAATGCGTACCTTTATTAGACGAACAGATACCACTGCAGGTTGCCAACCCAATGAATGCAGAGCAGGAATATCTGCGTCCTAGTTTGCGGCCGAGCATATTACAAACATTACAATATAATCAAACACACACAGACACTGAGACTCCGATTAGGTTATTCGAATCTGGCAGGGTATTCCTGCAAAACAAGCCAAATCTGCCAAGAGAAAAAGATATGATCGTTGGTGTCATATCGGGGCCACTCACGCCTCCTTCCTGGATTACCAGTAATAACAATACCGATTTTTTCGATCTGAAAGGATTAGTTCATGCTGGATTACAAAAGGTGGGCATAAACGAGACATATGAGGCCCACTCGGAAATGTGTTTCAAAGAATCTTGCTGCGCTCGGATCTTAGTGAATGGTTCAGAAGTGGGGGTTATAGGAGAATTGTCTGAATCAGTCATAAATGCATTTGATATTAGAACCCCAAATGCCATACTCTTCGAATTAGATCTGGAAACAATTCTACGATCGCAGCGAACATCTACATGGGCATTCAACCCGCTATCCAGATTCCCAACAGCAAAGCGAGACCTCGCATTAGTGCTACCTGAGGATATACCTGCTGAAAGCATAATACAGGCACTATCCAGGGACAAATTAGTCATTGATGCCAACATATTTGACGTATACTCGGGTGATACACTGCCGTCTGGCATGAAATCCCTAGGCGTGCACATATATTTCCAAGCATCAAATCGGACACTAACAAATAAAGATGTAGATAAAGCTCTTAGCACCCTTTTAAAATCCCTAGAAAAAGACATGGGTGCGGTCTTAAGGACTACCTAGTAATCCCGACATATCAAACACAAGAGGATCATAGTTAGATGGAATCTATTCATAGCCACGGACATAGACATTCGAACGAAGACATGCTGAGCGTTGAAGAGGCATTTGACCGTATACTGAAGGCTTTTCAACCGCTCAATTCCGAGAGCAAGCCAATCCTAGAAACTGTAGGGCAAATACTCCACGGCGACGTTAAATCCCCTATTGATATACCACCTCTAGATAATTCTGGAATGGACGGCTATGCCGTATTATTCGACGACATACAAGGCGCAGATGAAAAAAATCCCATAACTCTGGAAATTATAGATACCGTACCTGCAGGACAAATCTCAACGAAACAAATTGCCACTGGGACCACTATCCGTATTATGACGGGAGCCCCAGTACCAAATGGTGCGGATACAGTGATCCCTTTTGAAGAAACTGATGAGATCTCTCGAATTACAGCGTCATCTCATTTATCCCATGTATCTATCATGTCAGAGCTACCGAAACACGCAAACATTAGACCAGCCGGTGAAGATGTGAAGTGTGGCCAAGTTGTTCTTGAATCCGGCACCGCTATTAGGCCCGCTGAAGTTGGAGTGCTGGCATCGCTAGGAGTTTCTAGCACAAACGTTATCAGGAGGCCGATAGTCTCAGTATTATCAACCGGAGACGAACTAGAGGAATTAGATCAAGAGCTCCGTAAAGGACACATCTATGACAGCAATACATATAGCATAGCCTCAGCTATTTCTGCAGCAGGTGGTATACCGAATATTCTGGGCATAGCTAGAGACAATATCAAAGACTTGGAATCCATGTTATCGCTAACTGCATCGTCTGATTTGCTCATTACTTCCGCTGGTGTCTCAAAAGGTGACTACGACCTAGTTAAAGACGTTCTTATGAACAATGGCGACATGAATTTTTGGTCCGTATGCATGAGACCTGCAAAACCATTAGCTTTTGGAATTTTGCGGCCTTTAGAAAATTCCAGCCTGCCCTTAATCGGTTTGCCAGGAAACCCTGTAAGCGCTATGGTAGCGTTTGAAATGTTTGCTAGACCAGCTATTAGAAAGATGCTCGGTTTTAAAACATTGCACCGCCCACGGGTAAATGGAATTTTAACATCACCAATATATAACCACGATGGTCGAAGAGTGTATGCTAGAGTAGAGGTCACGTCTAAGGAGGGTATATACTATGCTAGCCCCACTGGACCGCAAGGCTCAAACATCTTAACTTCAATGACCAAAGCTAATGGCTTAGCTATATGCCCTGAAGACATAGATAAAAAAGATAGCGGTGAAACGGTAGAGATCGTGATGATAGATCGTAATGAAGAAGGAGAATAATGACTACACAGGAACAAAGCGCTTTGGAAGATCAGACTAAGGAGACGCTTTACAAAGTAAGTTTTGAAAAGTTGGAAGCACTAGGTAGGTCGGCTATCTATGTATTAGCATCAAGGCTACCAGAATCAGCTCCATCGATAAACAGCCCGAATTATTCAGATCTCAAACCCCAGAAACTAGTCGATGAGATAGCAAAGCATTCCAAAGGCCAAGATGGTTATATCACCACAGACATGCCCATACAAGAAATGGTATTTAGGATAATACTGGGAAAACGAAACAGACCCATGTCTCTTAGTGACATACACAACGAACTAACCGAGAAATGGTCTACTCCTATCAGGCCAATAACAATATCCCAGACCGGACTGATGCGAATATTGGATTCGGACACATACTACGGATTCATAGAGGCGTAATTAGTAGCAGCTAATCAGGGGTAGGTGTATTCTAGTTCAACTACCCCTTAGCGACTATGTGGCTATTAGAGATTTCTACCATTTTCTCGAACGCTGCCGGATCATTAACTGCAAGATCAGCTAGATTCTTCCGATCTACCTCTACCCCAGCTAATTTTAGGCCATGCATAAACTGACTATATGTCATTCCGAGGGCCCTAGATCCCGCCCCGATCCTGGTTATCCAAAGCCTACGATAGTCGTGCTTGCGGTCACGTCGATCTCGGTAGGAATGTGACCATGCATGCAGTAGAGCCTCTTTAGCTCTTCGATATTGTCTATGAGAAGATCCATGGAAACCTCTGGCCGCTGAAAGGACCTTCTTATGTCTTCTTCTAGAGGTAAAACCCCCTTTGACTCTTGGCACTATATCTCTCCAGTGGTAATGCGTATGATTGGTTTAACCATATGGCAATAACCGCTTAAATCGTTTCACATCTTTAGAATCTACCGGTAGCTTACTGGCGTATTTGCGAGTAACCTTAGTAGGTTTCTTTCTCCTAAGGTGGCTGCTCATGCGCTTCATTCGCATAAGCTTGCCAGTACCAGTTACATGTAGCCGTGCTTTCGCACCCTTGTGGGTTTTAAGTTTTGGCATCTGCTAAATCTTCATCTTTCTTTTCAGTCTTAGTCGTGTTGGGTATAAGGATCATCGATAGCGCTCTACCTTCCATAGAGGGCGGCTTTTCGAGCCTTATCTCGTCTTTAAGGTCTTCTGCCACGCGTTTCAAAAGGCCAAGGCCGACCTGTTGATGAACACTCTCTCTGCCCCTAAACCTAACCGTCAATTTTACTTTTGCTCCATCTCCGATGAATTCCTTCACCTTCCGAAGCTTAGCCTCCAGATCATGCTGTCCTATATTAGGTCTAAACCTAACTTCGCGAAGTTCTGTGCTTTTCTGGCTTTTCCTAGATTCACGTTCTTTCTTAGAGTAGAGGTACCGAAGCTTTCCGTAATCCAACATCCTAGCCACAGGAGGATCTGCGTTTGGTGCTACCTCTACCAAATCCAGTTCCTGCTGACGCGCCATTTGAATCGCATCACCAAGAGTCATTACGCCTAACTGTTCCCCGGACTCACCGATAACTCGTACCTTTGGGGCCCGAATGTTCTCGTTCGACTTATACTCTCTAGCTATATTATTACCTCCAGAATACCCACTAACGCTTATTTTTAGTTGAGAAAACAATTTATCACACGGGTTTTACTCAGTCAATGCAAATACTGACTAGGATCGTGGGATATATGCAGTATTTCAACTATAAAGAACCTCTAGATATCTTCTCCAAGTTCTCTCAAGAACTTTTCTATATCGGGAGACAACTGGGTAAGCGAATTAGATTCATCAGTCAGGGAGTTATCATATCTTTCTTCTAGCTTTTGCATCAATTCCGTCATACCTTCCGTAGTTTCAACGGTATCCTGTAATTTAGCGTACTGGTCTGAGCCTTTCTGTTTATCTATCAAGTGTTCAGGCAATTCGTACAAATTACACAAAATTTCAACAAGTTTAGCAGTCCCCACAAAGTCATCTTCAATATCTAAATATTGGGGCAAATGGGCCACGAATGTCCTTGTTTCAATGCCTATCCGCTCTGCCTCTTGTGACACCAGATACGTTATTGTGGTTGGACCCTCATACGTACTTTGCTGAACACCCATTTTTAACTGTTCCTCTTTAACAGTGCCTCCGTTCCCCAACCCCGACACAAGCAGAGGTCGTGTGTGAGGAACCATATCGTACATTCCGCCTATTAGGCAGTACCGTTCCACTTTCAACCATTTAATAAGCTCTATAACACTATCAGTAAATTCTTCGCCGTACAGTTGCGGTTCCAGCAAATGAATAGTTATCAAGCTCGGGCCATTACTTACCGTAGAACACCGTATAGTCGTATTTGGAACATTTACCTGACGAATCCCTTCATTGAAATATGACCTTGGGCGATATCTAGTAAAATCGTAGAATGTTCCCGGTGCGGCCAAGCGACCTATTTCTTCAGATTTAAGATGTCTTTCGATTCTGCTCAGAGCCAGCGTTCCTATATTGCCAACATCAATCCATGGCCTTAGGACAACGATAGCATGAGGTCTCTCGATATCCGGCAAAACGTCATTAATATCAAACGCACCAATTTTCATGTTGAATATCTCCAAGTCGTACTGAAGCCAGGTAATAACCTAGATTTTATCGGACTAAATGACGGGCACTGTATCAGCACTCTCCCATATCCTGCATATCCGCGCTCTTCCAAGCCACACCGCCATCTCTTACTGTCAAAAGCGTATCGAACCTAACATTACCATCAACGTTGTGGCCTGCCATATCATGCCACACAAAGCGCCCTTCTCTTAAATTAAAAACTGCAGCGTCTCCACTCATGCCAACTCTCAACGATCCAATATCTTTATCCATACCGAGCACCGATGCAGGTTTGTTGGTACTTGCTGACACCACGTCTTCAATAGACAATCCCATAGCGTGAAATTTGCTTAGCAAGTCATTCATTAAATATACTATTCTTCCCGAAGGAGGCACATGAATATCAGTACTTATGGTATCGGGCGGCAGACCTTGGTCTAGGGCATGCTTAACAACATCTACATCGCAGTGTATTCCTGCGTGACCAACATCCATAATTACGCCACGGTCTACTGCTTCTCTTACCTCTGAACGTATTTTATTATTGTTATCCAATATAGACTCATGATCTCCGTTAAAAGCATGTGTCGATATATCTCCAGGACCCAAGAACTCAAGAACATTTGGCAACGGTATCGGAGTACCGCTAACGTGTACCATCAATTTTTTCCCTGATTTATCTGCTGCTTCCCTAGCAGCTATCATAGCCTTCTCAGCATTCCACCGTGCGACGGCGTCATAGTGCATCCTAACTTTAACCCCGAATATACTGTCCGGATTGTCTTTAATAGTGTCTACGGTCCTATCGATATCTATTATGCGCAAGTCATGAAGGCCGCCCCCTAGGACTTTATTTGCAGCCAAACCCACGGCACCGATATGCAAAAATGCTACAAGCCTAGTTTTGTGCGCAGGGAACACGTAATCTCTCATTGCTCCATAATTTAAAAACCCTGAGCTACCAGCATCTACCCCAGTAGTGACCCCAGCTGACAAACAATTTTGATCAGCATGAACGGCACTCCCAGTACCACCATGGTAAAAATGGCCATGTAGATCAATCAGGCCCGGGGTAACTAGCTTCCCAGACACATCTATCGTAGATGCAGACAACTCGGATGAAATCTCAGTTTCAACACCCGAAACAAGCCCATCTTTAAATGCTATATCTCTCTTGTCGTAAATATTCTGTGCGGGATCCAACAGTGTCCCATTTTTCAGAATCAAGTCGTGCTGTTTATTTTCAGTAGTCATTACATTATCTTCCTACTCTTTAGTTAAGTTACCGTGGATCCCAACCTCTAAGGAAATATACAGATACAAGATACTGAATCTATCCAACCCAATATGCGAGGGCATTCACTCGATGTAGAAATCATCCTCTTCGGTATCCCCATATTCCAACCGCCTCAACCGAGGATATACCTTCTCTTTAGGGCTACGGAGGTCTTTATCTGAAATATCCGGTGCCTCCAGTAAGGGTTTGGCTTCCCATTTTTCCACCGCTTCCTTTATCAGGCGATTTACTATTTGAGGAGATCTACCTTGGAGTCTCCCCACCTGATAGGCAAGCGTGACAGCTAATTGATTAACTGTTATAACGTCGAACGCATCTGAATCTCTCAGATCTTCCGGCATGCCACCAGCTTGATCAATAAAGTCGTCTAAAACTTGTCCAATAATGTCCGGGAGACTATCCAACTCTATCTCTGTCATATATTCAGTAAGGCAATCAGTTAGTTCAACTACCCCTGCGTCGGGAAGCACTAATCCCAGAAAGTCATCTTGTTGGTTATCTGAGGCCATTTTCGAATATCTCCTTAATGGGTTGTGAACGGTTTCAACTGACCTTACTCAACTCATATTTCCCTAATACATTCTAACATCATACAAGCAATATTATGCATCCATAATCATTTCTTGAAGGGTCAAGATAGCCATGCTATTATGGCCCTATAGACTAAATTCTGTGCTCTGAACGGAGGCATACCAACCCATGACGTCAGACCGAATGGATATAGACGTTTCGGTGACAGATGAATTCTCCGCCCTGGTATCAGAATCATGGTTAATAGAGGTAGCAAGCACCTCCCTCAAAGCCGCATTTCCAAACATTCTGCCGGGCCATGTAAGCATATTGATCACTGACGATTCTTATATCCAAAAGCTTAACGCCACTTATAGGGGCTTGAATGAGATTACCGACGTGTTAGCGTTCTCCAGCCAACATAATGGGCACTGGGAAGGCGTCATTAACGAAAAACCTATGCTAGAGGATATGCCAGATGACTTCGTATTTCCTCCAGGAATAACTCAGCCTCTCGGCGAATTAGTAATATCCTATCCGCAAATTCAGAGGCAGGCTCTCGAAAACAATAATTCAATCTTAAAAGAGCTATCATTTATTACAGGACATGGTATTCTGCATTTAGCCGGTTACGACCACGAAGAACCAGATGACGCGGCCATGATGAAATCCAAAGAAGTAGAGATACTGTCACTAATAGATTTTGAGGCTCACCATGACATCTGAAGTTTACGCGAGAAAATGGCGGCCCTCGGTTTTTGCCGATCTAGTTGGGCAAGAGCACATAACCTCGGTATTGCAAAACGCTCTTACAACTAACAGGCTTGGTCACGCATATATATTTTGCGGCCCGAGAGGCACCGGAAAAACAACTACAGCACGAATACTGGCAAAAGCAGCCAATTGTTTAGCGCTTTCGGACGGAGATCCATGTAATTCTTGCACCATATGCATATCTGCGAACTCTAATACCTTATTAGATATTATAGAATTAGACGCGGCTAGCAATAGGGGGATAGACGAAATTAGAGAGATACGAGATAAGGTTAATTTCGCCGCCATAGAAGGAAAATACAAAATATATATTATTGATGAAGCTCACATGCTAACAGACCAAGCTTCAAACGCTTTCCTTAAAACCCTAGAAGAGCCTCCACCCCACGTCATTTTCATATTATGTACAACAGAAGCACACCGAATCTTGCCAACGATTCTATCAAGATGCCAGCGCCATGATTTTAGGCGTCTACAAAACCAAGATATGATCAACCAGCTTGCATCTATAGCCTCCAAGGAAAATTTCTCAATTGATAGCGAAGCTCTGAAAACCATATCTCGCCAGTCATTTGGGAGTCTTAGAGACGCAGAAAATTTACTGGAACAAATAGTAATATCATACGGCAATGATATTACTAATGATCATGTGACTGACATGCTAGGCTTAATTACTACAGAAACCCCTCTAAATATCCTCTCTGCTTTACTGGCAAAACAAACAACGCAATGTCTAAGTTTGATTAACGAAGCATCTTGGGAAGGGTTCGAACCAAAGCGCATACACAAAGCAACGTTAGACCTACTCCGTGCTGCTATGCTAATAGAGTGGGGTGTCGTCGGAAACCTAGACTTACCAGAAACGACAATTAACCAAATAACAGCCTCAATCAACAAAATACCCTCGCACAATATTGGCCAAACATTGAAGATATGGAGCAATATCGTTATCAGTTCCGACTCTGCCTCAACTCTAGCACTAGAACTGGCAGCCATCGAAATATGCGGGATGTCTGATGAATTATCTATTGGACTAGCACAACCGATCAACAAGGGTAAAATGCCCAGTATCGAACAGGAATCGGAAAAGCCACCGCAAGTACCTAGTTTTTCAGAGACTGTCCAGAATTCCCAACGCGCAAATCCAGTGAATAATGAGGAACCTGATCAGAGTACAGGTATTAGCGATACAAATACCCCAGAAGTCCAAGACTCTCAATTCATAAATTCAATGCATACTGAGAATCCTAAACGATATGAGGATATTCCAGCTCCAGACACTCAAGAAGTGCCAATACCCATTCCTGACATGGAAAAAGATTCAATATCTGAGAGTAAAGTTACGAATGACTTTAGAAATAGCTGGATGGAATGCCTTAAAATTCTTAGTCGATGCAAAGGCACCAAATACACACTAGGAGCACTTCTTCGCGACTGTAGTGTTGACGACATGCAAATCGCGGACGACAGTATGGATTTACCATTTAGGAATCAAGCCAATCTTGATCGCATGAGAGAAGAAATGGCAGATCCAAATAGTCGTAAAATGGTGCACGAGGCTATTTATAAGTGCTTCGGGCATGAGTTAAATCTTGAGCTAACGCTGTGCAACTCACAGGAAGACCAGATTTCTCGGCGTGCTATTCAGGATAGCCCATTAGTAAGAGCGGCCCTAGGAATGGGGGCTAGAATTATAGAGGAGACCCAAGAATGAATAAAAACATGATGCGACAGGCACAGAAACTTCAAGCAGAGCTACAGAAAGTTCAAGCAGAGTTGGAAAATTCTACCGTAGAAGGAAGTTCCGGAGGCGGGGTAATTAAAGTTATAATGACTGGAAAGCAAACCATAGAATCTATCACAATAGATCCAGAAACAGTAGATGACATAGAATTGCTTCAGGATCTAGTAGTAGCAGCTGTCAACGATGCATTTAATAAGACTCAAGAAATGGCAGCGAGCAAGATGGGAGCAATTACCGGAGGGATGAATATCCCCGGCCTAGGATTCTAAATAAGTTAAGTGAGATTCACTACCCTATCCTATACAAGAAGTCCTACAGACGATAAATTGACGTGCACATATCAATTGAAACACACTCAGGAATAGGTCAATATGGCTACCGATCCAATACCATCAGCGGCACCGGCTTTA
>VFFT01000074.1 GCA_009392775.1 SAR202 cluster bacterium
TGCTAACCCTTCTATCTGATAAAAGTGCCATTCGTGGGTAGCGTCAGTGGCTTCGTACCTGTAACATTTGCCTGGTACTATCACTCTTATAGGCGGTTCAGTGGATTCCATTACCCTAGCTTGCATAGGAGATGTGTGAGTCCTCATTAGAAGAGGTCTATTACCGTTTTCATCCTCTTGATTTATCCAAAGCGAGTTCCACATATCTCGAGCAGGGTGCCCGGACGGTATGTTGAGCATTTCAAAATTGTAGTGGTCGAGTTCGACTTCGGGCCCTTCTACGACGGAGAACCCCATACTCTCGAAAGCTCTAGTGATCTCTAGAACAATGCTGGTAGTCGGGTGTAATTTACCTGTAAGAATGGGCCGCCCAGGTAACGTTACGTCTATCAATGTTTTAGTGTTGTTTGAGCCGCTGTAGGTTGATAGTGTTAGTTGTTTTTGCTCGAGTAGTTGTTCCAGTTGTACCTTAGTCTGATTGGCTAGATTGCCGATATGTTTGCGTTCTTCTATACCTAATTCAGATAGTCCTCGTAATATAGATGTAAGTCTTCCTCTGCGCCCGAGGTAAGATACTCTCCATTCCTCTAACTTTTCTAAGTCGCTGATATTTGAGAGCTCTTGAGTTGCAGAGGCAGTTAATTCTTGAATGGATTCTAATGACGTTGGATTCAATATAATCTCGTTAATATCTTTTAGGGAGAATGTTACGTCTTTCGTAACGCAATTATAGGATTCGTGCTGCAGTGGGTCAAGATAACAACACCTCATAGTGTATAATCTCCGACTAGTGAATTAAAAGGTGCTAAGGAAGGGATTTAATAGCATTTACATGGATAACACTGAACCGCGTAAACGTAGACTAAATTATGGATGGATAATACTAGGCCTTACTTTTGGCAATATATTCGTTGAAGGAGGGGTGAAAAATAGTCAGCCTGTATTTCTTCCTGCTTTGAGGCAAGGTTTCGGCGGCAGCGCGGCTATGACCGCTGGAATATTTTCGGCGTCGGGACTTGTTGGGGCATTTTCAGCTCCTATACTAGGAAAGTTGCTTGATATGTTCGGCGCTAAGTATATGTTCCTAGTGGCTGGGATAGTTATTTTGCTAGGGTGGTGGGCCAGCAGTATGGTTAGCCATATATGGCAATTGTTTATTTTCTATAGTGTGATTGCTACCGCAGGGCAGACAATGATTGGGTTTTTCTCTGGTACAGCAGTTCTGACTCCGTGGTTCCCTAGGACCAAGGGACTTATGTTGGGAATAGCTGACTCCGGAAATCCTACCGGACAGGCGATAATTACACCGTTTGCTCAATATACAGTAAGCGAATATGGTTGGCGAACAGGATTCCAGGTTCTTGGGATAATGTTTTTCCTTATAGTTTCGCCTTTAAATTTTTTGTTACAGCGTAAGCCTCCAGGATATGGAAGAACTCCGGGTAACTCGGACTATGACCCTAGTGAGTCCATTGCAGGAGCGCATGCTTTTAGAAGTGAAACTGCTAATTGGTTTGAGGAAGCTACTGTCCCAATTCCGTATGATAAAAAAGATTTCAATGCTGTAAAGGAAGCAGCTGTCTGGCTGTTGCTCTTTTCCAGAGCTGCGCAGGCTTTATCAAATCAAATGACCAATTTGCACATAATCGCGTTTTTTGTACTGGCTGGATATGGTGAAATGCTATCTGCGACTGCCATAGGTGTGGCGGGATTGTTTGGAGTAGGAGCCCGGCCATGTTTTGGAATATTGTCAGACAAGTTTGGCCGTGAGAGTGTCTATACTGTAAGAATACTTATGACTGTTTTGTCTTTAGTGATAATCATTCTATTTGCGAAAAACGCTGCACTTTGGCCGTTGTTGATATTTGTAGGTTTGACAGGGTTGAGTGATGGGAGCGGCTTGTTAATTGGAGTTAAGGCTGCAGATATTTATCCTGCTCATGTATTGGGTTCGGTTATGGGTGTTATCGAAGTCGGTCGTGGAATAGGACTGGCTGCTGGTGGAGTGCTAACTGGTCTTATGTTTGATGTGTATGGGGATTATACTGCCGCATATTGGCTAGCTGCTTTTCTATTGTTAATGTCAATAGTTTCCATGTGGGCTCTTTTATTAATTAAGCCAAAGTATTCGCTAGGAATACAACAGGATGGTTGAGTCGTGTTACTAAATACCAATATAGCAGCGCAGTGTATAATCTCTGATAATAGGTTGTCATTAGTTTATTCAGTGTTCTAGGAGGTTTCATGCCGATTATACAAAGACCTTATGTTCCACCTGAAGATCAGGTGCCACAAGAAGATGAATATGTGAATCCCGGAGATACCCAAGAAAGTGGATCCACTGGAGAACCTATAACATTTTATGCGGATTCTATGCATGTTTATAGCAGCTTGTATTCAGCGGTATTGTTCTTTGGAGAACAAATGGAAGAGCGGGAACCGATATTGCGCACTCGTATTAAAGTAAGTCCGCAGATGTTAAAGGCAATATCTATTCTGACCAGTAAGCATGTCCGTGAATATGAGGAAGCTGTAGGTCCTATTAGTCTTCCTGATCAGGTATATGCCGCCTGGGAATTGGAGTCTGAACACCTTGGAGAGTGAAGGTAATCTTGGCCCTAATCGTATGATACAGGAAGACTTGGCGCTTCCTGTAGTTATAGATCCGGGCGTGGATAGCGCTAATCCAGAGGTCCTGGATTGGAGAGTGGTTAGTACAACACAACCTAACAAAGCCACCTTTCATATTAACCATAGTGACGTAACTAATGTTAGAGTTGGGGTGCTGAGGGCGTCGGATTTCCCTTTAGATACGCCCTTTGTTTTAGCTGAAGATTTACCAATAGTGATTATAGATAGTCTTGATAAATATTGGGCTGGTGAATCAAGGACAGCTCTACCGCTGGGTGGGTTACGGGTTCCAGTAGAAGGTGACACTGAGGACGAAGCTAAGGCCAATCTGGCAAGGGATCTGGCTGCTCAATTCAGGCTACTTTTATTATTACATTCCTCTAGATCAGGGGATATGGCGCCAGAACTTTTAAAGAACATTGAGTATTTGAGTTCGGTAATGACAGCGCGAGAATCCTGACAGAGTAACGTTTGACATTGCTAGCCAACGTGTGACGATATCCAGGAAACTATATCGGTACTTTTAATCAGTTCGGACTCGTTGCTTTCGCGTGTTTTTACTTCTAGTTGCCCGTTCTTTAGATTTCTAGGGCTAACTACTATACGCAATGGTAGTCCGATTAGGTCAGAGTCATTGAATTTCACACCAGGGGTCTGGTCTGTTCGGTTATCGTACAACGTTTCTATACCGGATTCCCAGAGTTGATGGTAGAGGTCTTCAGCAGATTTTGCTACGTCATCATCAGACAGATTTAGTCCGATTAAATGGACTAAATATGGTGCAATGTTTTTAGGAAATAGTATTCCTTTTTCATCATGGTTTAATTCTATAGTTGCCGCTAAGAGCCGTCCTACCCCTATTCCGTAACAGCCCATTATTATAGGTGTATGGTCTCCGTTTTGGTCTAAGTAGAGGGCTCCAAGCGTTTCACTGAAAAATGTTCCTAACTTAAATATATGGCCTACTTCTACTCCGCGCGTGGATTCGAGGGTAGAATCACAGTTTGGGCATATATGCCCTGGTTCGGCTAATGATATGTCATCTTCAGAGTCTACGGTGAAATCCCTCGGGTAATTAATGTTTGCGAGGTGTATGCCTTCTTGATTCCCTCCAGCCACAAAATTACTACCATTATTTATAGAATGATCGCCAATTTTTCTTATAGCGGTAATTCCTACTGGTGAAGCAGATCCCGCAACTAGACCAGCTGCCTGCACTTCATTGTCGTTCGCTATTCGTAGATCGCTACAGTGGAGTATATTTTTCAACTTGACTTCGTTAATTTCTAAATCGCCCCGTATGGTCGCAAATATGAGCTCCTCATCAGCCATGTAGAATACGGCTTTCAAGGTTTGAGAAGGAACAATGTTCAAATGTCTGCATAGATCGGGTATCGTCTTTATATTAGGAGTGTCTATTTGTGATACTTCGGCTTCAGCTACGGGCGTTATTATTGGGGCCAATCTGCTTTGAGCTTTCTCAGAGTTAGCTGTATAAGAGCAGGAAGGGCAAGTTATAATGGTGTCCTCTCCTGTCGGTGTTGCGCATATAAATTCGTGAGAGTCTTTGCCCCCTATGGCTCCACTATCTGCTTCTGCCATAAGGACTGGCAAACTGCAGGAGGAATAGATATTTTTATACGCTTGAGCCATGGCCTGATAGCTACGGTCTAGACTCTCCTCGTCACTGTTGAATGAGTAGGCGTCTTTCATAGCGAATTCGCGAACTCTGACTAGTCCTGCCCGAGGTCTTGGTTCATCTCTAAATTTGGTTTGAATTTGATAGAGTATAAGTGGTAAATCCCTGTAACTTTGGACGTTCGATCTAACTATGTTGGTCACCACTTCCTCGTGGGTGGGAGCCAATACCATAGGCCTGCCTCGTCTATCCTCTAACGAAAAGAGATTGTCTCCAAAAGCTTCTTTTCGGCCAGTTTCTCGCCATAATTCTTCTGGTTGTAAGGATGGCATTAATAGTTCCTGAGCCCCTGCTTGATCCATTTCGTCGCGAATTATGCTCTCCAGCTTTTTTAAAGAACGCCAAGCTAAAGGTAGATATGCATATACACCACTAGAAACCTGGTGGATAAGTCCTGCCTTGAGCATGAGTTTATGGCTATTAGTTTCGGCTTCAGGTGGGTCTTCGCGTAGAGTTTTTGACAGCATATGAGTAAATTTCATATTTCGTCTGGCCTTTCTTAGTAACTGTTACTTATTATATTAAAGAGAGAACGTGGAGGGTTGGTTCATTTTCAGGCAGGAGTTTGATCTACTTCTTCCATTAGCGCGGTAAGCATGTCTTCTGCTGCGACAACGCGAACCTTTTCTCCTTTGCGGAATATGACGGCTCTCCCAGCTCCTGCGGCTATACCAACATCGGCGTCTTTTGCCTCTCCTGGACCGTTGACTTCACAACCCATTACTGCAACCTTTATGTTTTTATTGTTCTTTTTCAGTAAGGCATCTACATCATTGGCTAGTTTTACGACGTCGACATCTGCTCTTCCGCAACTAGGACACGCTACTAAAGTAGTTCCTTTGTTGCGTAGGTTTAATGACTTTAATATTTCATATCCTGCTGTGACCTCTTCAGTAGAGTCTCCACTGAGCGATACTCTAATGGTGTCGCCTATTCCTTCATATAACAAAATGCCTAGGCCCACAGCCGTCCTGATTGAACCTGATTGCACTGTCCCAGCTTCGGTAATTCCTAAATGAAGTGGGTAAGGGACCATCGTGCTTAACTTTCTGTATGCTTCTACTGTAGTAGGAACATCAAAGGCTTTCATGGATATTTTAATTTGATCAAAATCGTGTTGTTCTAGGAAGCTAATTTCCCACAGTGCTGTTGCGAGCATATGATCTACTATGCTGTATTCTCCCTCGCTAGCTTCTAATGCTTTTGGTAATTTATTGACTAGGTCCATGTGCCGTGAGAACCCTTTTGTGCGGCCAATACCACCCACTGGTGGTAGGCTTCCAAAATTTACCCCGATTCTAATTGGAATATTGCATTGCTTTGCTTTTTCAACTACTTCCTTTACTTGGTTTTCATCGCGTAAGTTACCCGGATTTAATCTTAAGCAATCCACTCCGCCATCTGCGCATTCCAAGGCTAATTTGTAATGAAAGTGTATATCTGCAATCAGCGGTATGTTTATTTGTTTTTTTATTTCTTTTATCGCTATAGCAGCTTCCATGTCTGGTACTGCTGATCTGATAATTTCACACCCTGCCTCTTCTAATTCATGTATTTGGCGGACAGTAGCTTTTACGTCGCGAGTGTCTGTTTTAGTCATTGATTGGACTGTTATATCTGAGCCGCCTCCGACTTGAACATTACCTACATGGACAGGCCTAGTTACTCGCCGTTTTATCATAATTACAATCTCACGTGTTTAAAATACTAGTACGGTTTAGACTATGTTACAGGAATTGTTTTGCTGTTACTAGAATTGAGGCCAGAATAAATAGGGTTATGAATCCCGACAATGACTGAAATATTATCAACCGCCAAGTAGACTTCCGCCTTGTAGCAACCGATTGATGTCGTTAGCACTTACTAGAATGACTAGTCCAATCAATGCGGCAAATCCTATGATATGCACTAAACCTTCTTTTTCTGCTGGTATTCGTTTGCCTCGCCTTACCCATTCTATTATGACGAATAATAATCTGCCTCCATCTAACATCGGGATAGGGAGGATATTCAGTATTGCTAGGTTGATACTGATTAAAATTGAGAGCATTAGCCAGCCTCTGGCACCACCTTGTGTTGTTATTTCGCCGGTAATCTGAGCAATGCCTATGGGCCCTGAAAATTCAGGATTAGCGGTTCCTGATATCCATCTGCTGATCTCTTGTTTAATAAGAACTAGCATATCCCAGGTGCTGGTTACTCCTAAAGCCAAGGCTGTCCATGGCGGATGAAATTCCTTTGTAGTAACTGCATCTGCTAGTTCAATGCGGATGCCTGTTGCACCTTGACCTTCGGGAGGATCGACTCTTGGAGTTATCAAGATAGTTACAGGAGAACCGTCTCGAGATATTATCCACTCCATTGCAGATCCAGCGTTAAATGTTATGCTTTGGATTAAATCTGATGTCGACTCGATCATTTTGCCATCGGTGCTGACAATATGATCTCCTGGCGTTAATCCGGACATTGCCGCGGGAGAATCTGGAGATATATCTGAGATTATTACATTTCCCGTTATGGTGTCGTGTGGGATCATGAATAATATGGCG
>VFFT01000075.1 GCA_009392775.1 SAR202 cluster bacterium
CAAGGAAGGAAACGGTGGTGTTTATAATTTTGTGACCAAGCGTGGTAAGGCGGCCGGACGGAATTCCAAGATATCATGGACTCAAGTAGAAACAGGGTCTGCCATAACTTGGAAGTACCCGAGTGTAGTATTGCAAGGTGATAACTCTATCGGCGAATTTTACTCTGTGGCCCTAGTTAACAATTATCAGCAAGCAGATACTGGTACCAAGATGATCCATATTGGGAAAAATACAAAAAGCACCATTGTTGCGAAAGGTATCTCGGCTGGTAAGGCTGAAAATACTTATCGAGGACTTGTGAAGATTAATGCATCTGCCAGTGGAGCTAAGAATTTTACTCAGTGCGATTCTCTACTAGTAGGTGATCAGTGTGGAGCGCACACGGTGCCGTACATTGAGGTCAAAAATCCTACTGCTCAAATGGAACATGAAGCTACTACATCCAAAGTGAGCGATGACCAGCTCTTCTATTGCCAACAACGGGGAATAGGGGTGGAAGAAGCCCATTATATGATTATTAACGGTTTTTGTAGGGGCATATTCCAAGAGTTGCCGTTTGAGTTTGCGATGGAAGCTTCGCAATTGTTAAAAGTCAGCTTAGAAGGGACAGTTGGTTAATAGATAATGGCAAATCACGCTATATCCCCAATGTTACAAATCTCAGATCTGTGTGTCTCAATAGAAGATCAGCAAATATTGAAAGGCGTTAACTTAACCGTTAATGCCGGAGAAGTGCACGCAATAATGGGTCCAAATGGGTCCGGTAAAAGCACTTTGGCTAATTCTTTGGCTGGGCGTCCTGAATATAGCGTAGTTTCTGGACAGGTTCTATATCAAGGTGAGGATTTACTAACTTTGGAACCGGAGGATAGAGCGAGACGAGGGTTATTTTTGGCATTCCAGTATCCTATGGAACTCCCAGGTGTCAGGGCATGGCAGTTCTTGAAAGCTGCCGTGGATGCGAAACGGCAACACAACGGGAACGATGAGATGAGCGCCCGGGAATTTGATCAGTTCTTGAAGGACAAAGTGTCGCAAGTGGATATTGACCCAGAGTTGAGTAGAAGGAACGTCAATGAGGGTTTCTCTGGCGGGGAAAAAAAGCGGAACGAAATATTGCAGATGGCCATGTTGGAACCGACTTTGGCTCTCCTGGATGAAACAGACTCAGGATTGGATATAGACGCATTGAGAATAGTGTCTGATGGAGTTAACAAACTGAGAAATCCATCGAATGCTGTAGTACTCGTGACTCATTATCAGAGGATACTGAATTATATCACCCCAGATTTTGTGCATGTATTGGTCGATGGCAGAATAGTACGCTCAGGTGGCGCAGATCTTGCTCATGAACTAGAAGAAAAGGGCTATGATTGGATAAGGGAAACGGTCTCCTAATCGAAGTACTTAGAGTGTGCTCGGTTAAGGGAAGTGCTGTCTTGCCAGAATAACGGATGTTTTCAAAGTATATTTTCATTAGATTAATTAGGGTGCGCATATAGACATGTCTGAGATATCATCTAAATATCCACAATATACACATGATTACGACTTGGTTCGTTCAAATGATGGAATTGCATCTTGGTTGGAGGAAATAAGACAGCCAGCGTGGTCTGTTTTCAACGATATCGGTCTCCCTACAGCGAGGCGGGGAAATGAAAAGTGGAAATATACCGATGTTAGACCTATAGCCAATCAGACGTTTATCTATGGTCCCAGCGTTTCGATAGATAGGAGTGCGGAATTAAACTCCTTGGATAGCATAATCCCTAAGTCAGATGACTGGATAACTCTTGTCTTTATTGATGGTGTTTACCAGTCTGGCATGAGTGAGAAATCCTTAGACTCTGTAGAAGTTTCCACGTTATCTGAAGCACTTGAGAATCATGGAGACCTCGTAAAAAAGTATTTAGGGCGGGAAGCGGTTTATTCCGATGATGGATTTACAGCACTTAATACTGCGTTTATTGAAGATGGTGCTTTCGTGCTGGCCAGAGAATCATCTGAACAAAATGCCGTCGTTAATTTGGTATTTCTGACATCTGGTAAGGTTAATAACTGTGTTACTTATCCTAGAGTGCTTTTAATAGCTCAACCCGGAAGTAATGTGAGCGTATTAGAAAACTACGTTAGTTTGTGTGATTCAACTTCTCTTACGAATTCGGTTACAGAAATATATGTGGAGGAAAATGCCACAGTAAAACATTACCGAATATGCCTGGAACGCGAAAAAGGCTTCCATATAGGCGTAAGTCGTGTGTGTCAGGATACGGGCAGCACATTCATATCCGCTTCGTTCGCACTCGGTGCTGCGATAGGTAGAAACGATTTTCAAGTGATACTAGATGGTGAGGGTGCGACCTGTGATCTTTCTGGATTGTATTTGACCCTGGATGATCAACACCAAGATAATTTTATTAGCATAGATCATGCTAAACCGAATGGTACCAGCAGATTATTCTACAAAGGCATTCTGGATGGCTCATCCAGAGCGGTTTTTGGTGGAAATGTCACAGTAAGGAAAGATGCGCAAAAAACTGATGCTCAGCAGACGGACAAAAACCTGTTGTTATCTGATACGGCCGAGATAGACAGTAAGCCAAGCTTGCTGATATATGCAGATGACGTTGTTTGTGGTCATGGCGCTACTGCTGGGCATATAGATGAAGATACTATGTTCTATATGCGGAGTAGAGGTTTAGACATGGAAACTGCCAGTCGAATCTTAATTCATGCATTTGCAGCGGAAATTCTGGATAAAGTAGAACTATTACCGCTTGGGGAGTTTCTGAGTAATATTTATGATGAGTGTATCCCTTCTGCAACGTTAGCATTTGGATAGGTGCAGTAATATGGCCGACAGATTTGAAGTGGACTCTATAAGAAAAGATTTTCCCATTTTAGCTCAGACTGTTAATGGTAAACCCTTAGTGTACCTTGATAATGCTGCGACTAGCCAAAAACCCCAATGTGTTATTGATTCTCTCTCGAATTACTATCAGACTATAAACTCTAATGTACATAGAGGGGTTCACACTCTAAGTCAACTGGCCACTGATGACTATGAGACTGCCAGGAGTAAAATTAGGGGCCTTATTAATGCCGAAAGTGATCAGGAAATTATATATACTCGTGGTACTACGGAGTCTATAAACCTAGTAGCTTACTCCTTTGGTTCGCAAAACGTAGAATCTGGAGATGAGATAATAATAAGTGGTATGGAACATCATTCAAATATAGTGCCGTGGCAGCTGCTATGCGAGCAAAAGGGTGCTGTGTTAAAAATAATACCAATTACCGATGAAGGTGAATTAGATATTAATCAATATGAATCGATGCTTTCGAATAAGACAAAACTGGTAGCGGTAGTACATCAGTCGAACGCCTTAGGTACAATCAATTCTGTAAAAGAAATAACTGAAATGGCGCATGCCTTTGGTGCTGTGGTTCTAATTGACGGCGCCCAATCTGCTCCACATATGAAGGTTGATGTACAAGATATAGGATGCGACTTCTTTGCTTTCTCTGGGCATAAGTTGTATGGCCCTACTGGTATAGGAGTCTTGTACGGAAGGACTGATCTTCTTGATAGTATGGTTCCGTATCAGTCTGGCGGTGAGATGATAAAGTCAGTGACTTTTGACAAGACTATTTTTAATGTACTACCGCATAAATTTGAGGCTGGTACTCCAGACATTGCTGGCGCTATTGGACTGGGTGCGGCGATTGATTATGTGAATGATATTGGACTCGAGGCGATCAACTCGTATGAGTCTGAACTTACAGCTTATGGGACTGATAGGTTGGAGCAAATAGCTGGTTTGCGTATTATTGGGACTTCTCTACACAAGGGCGCGGTATTGTCTTTTACGCTCGGTGATATACATCCTCATGACATAGGGACCATCTTGGATTCAGAGGGAATAGCCATAAGGACTGGGCATCATTGTGCACAGCCGGTTATGGAACGTTATGGTATACCGGCTACCGCGCGGGCATCTATGTCGTTCTATAATACGAAAGAAGAAATCGATATTCTGGTCGCTGGTATCGATAAAGTACTGGAAATATTTAGTTAGACGCACGAAAATTTAATGGGCTAATATTTGCAGGAAGGTCCGTGGTCAACTTATATAGTTTTTTGGATTTGTCATGTCAGACTTGAGTTATTTGTATCAAGAAATACTATTAGAACATAATAGCAAACCTAGGAATTATCGTACGCTTACAGATGCTACAGTAAGTGTAGAAGGTTATAACCCTCTATGTGGTGATAAATACACATTACAACTTAGGTTAGAGGACGACACTATTGTCGATATTGGATTTCAGGGTTCAGGATGTGCTATTTCTAAGGCTTCTACATCGATGCTAACTGAGCGAGTCAAGGGTAAGACTACATCGGAGGCGGTTTCGGTATTCGACGCATTTCATACGATGGTGACGGAACCAGATAAAGATGTAGATTATGAATTATTGGAAGACTTGGAATTGCTTTCAGGAGTGTCTGCGTATCCGGCTAGAATCAAATGCGCAATTCTGGCGTGGCATGCTCTGAAAGAGGCTGTTGAAGGCGAATCAGGATCAATAAGCACAGAGTAAATGATGTTCACATTGATCTGAAGAGATGACGCGGCGATTCTATTTCTTAGTAAAGCCTGATGATGTTTAACAACTCTGAACTACAATTTGAAGGTATTTATGATGATCTTATTATGGATCATTATCGGAATCCGCGTAACAGGAATCCAATAAACGAGTCGGATATTGAACATCACGACTGGAACCCATTCTGTGGTGATGACGTTGATATTAATATCGCGATCAATCAAAATAGTCAGATTTCTTGTATTTGTGTAGTTGCCCAAGGCTGTTCGATATTACAAGCATCTGCGTCAATAATGGGCACGCTTGTGCTAAATCAGAAATTAACTGATGTATTATCTCTTTTTGAGAATTTCAAGTATTTGATGGAGACCTCTGACTTGAACGCATGTACGGAGATTTCCCGCGAAATATCTGCCTTGAGTACAATTAGAAAGTATCCTGTGCGTATTAAGTGTGTCATGTTGCCTTGGGTTG
>VFFT01000076.1 GCA_009392775.1 SAR202 cluster bacterium
TCAGGAATAGGTCAATATGGCTACCGATCCAATACCATCAGCGGCACCGGCTTTAGCTAAACTCATTCAAGAATTAAACAAATTGCCTGGAATAGGACCAAAAAGTGCCCAGCGATTAGCGTTCCATATAATACGACTTCCAGAAGCTGAAGCTGAAGAATTGTCACGTGCCATAAGCATCGTTAAAACGAATATTACATTATGCGATCAGTGTCAAAACCTCACAGAAGCCAGCCCATGCACCATTTGCGCCAACACTAACAGAAATACCACTCAATTATGCGTTGTCGAAGATCCGATGGATGTATTGGCATTAGAACGAACACATTCATACCAAGGAGTTTATCACGTCCTACACGGATCTCTGTCTCCTCTAAACGGAATTGGGCCTGACCAATTGAAAATTAGGGAGCTTTTCCAAAGACTGTCAAACGCTAATATCGAAGAGCTCATCATTGCTACTAATCCCACTCTTGAGGGCGAAGCCACGGCAATGTACATCTCAAGGCATTTGTCGGGTCAAAATCTAAGGATCACGTTTCTAGCGAGAGGCCTGCCAGTCGGCGGATCATTAGAGTACTCGGACGATATAACTCTAAGTAGAGCTCTACAAGGTCGTCAGGAAATGTAAATATGCCCAATCCAAGAACATATTTGGCAACCGGCATAATACTCAAGAAAACGCCATTTGCAGAAGCCGACCTTTTAATAACCATGTTTAGCAGAGAACATGGCAAATTACGTGGTATCGTGAAAGGTGCCCAAAAATCCACAAGCAGGATGGTCGGTCATTTTGAGCCATTAACTATGGTCGAAATATCTGCCAGTAAAGGGCGAACATTAGACACTATAAACCAAGCCCAGATAATTAATAACTTTTCAGATCTAAAATCCAATCTTTCACTAATCAGTCAAGGACTCTATGTAGCAGAGCTATTAGACGGTTTCGGAAATGAATCGAATTCCAACCACCACCTATACAACGTAGCGGTCGAGACATTGGTTAATATCAATGCAAATCCAGATCAGCTATTAAATCTCCGATGGTTTGAGATTCATCTACTGAAAAGCACAGGCTTTGGAATTGAATTTGAAACATGCACATCATGTAACACTGATATCCAACCTCAACGTCATAGATACAGCCCAAGTCACGGTGGCCTAATATGCCCTGAATGCAATCAGTTAACAGAGTATTCCCATCCAATTTCGTTACAAGCTTTAAAAGTGTTCCGGTTAATAGACCGAACAAATCTATTGTCTCTACCTTATTTGAATATTTCAGATGCACTACTACTAGAGATGAAAACTTTGTTAGGAACTACCGTACGATATTGGGTTGATAAAGAAATACGCAGTAATACGTTCATGGAACGCCTTGAACGATTGGACTAGCAAGCAGTATTCTCCTGTGCGGCTATAACAATCAACATAGAAATACAGAGGTTTTAATACGACAAAACCTCGAAAGGCAATCCATGTTCGAGAAAATACTAATCGCTAATCGCGGGGAAATCGCCTGTCGCATCATAAAAACTTGCCGAAAGCTCGGCATCAAGACGGTGAGTGTATACTCCGATGCTGACTCGCAATCAAAGCACGTAAAGCTGTCGGACGAGAGCTATTGTTTAGGTCAATCAGACGCTAGTAGCAGTTATCTGAACATCGAAAAAATCCTAGAAGCGGCTAAACACCACAAAGTTGATGCTATACATCCCGGATACGGCTTCTTGTCAGAGAACCCTGAATTTGCAGAATGTTGCATCAAATCTGGGATATGTTTTATAGGTCCTAGACCGGAGCTCATTGCACAAATGGGAGACAAATTAGCTGCCCGAAACCTGGCCCAAAAAGCGGGACTCCCAATATTACCAGGGACTGACGAAGCCGTATCAGACGCCCAAGCGGTAGATGAAGCGTGGAGATTAGGATTTCCCCTGATGGTTAAAGCTGCAGATGGGGGCGGTGGGATTGGCATACATACCATAGAATCTATTGATGAATTAATCCCAATTGTCGACCGAACGAGAAAAATATCTGAGAGTTCCTTTGGGAGCACAAGACTATTCTATGAAAGATATCTGAAAGACGCTTCACACATTGAAGTCCAGATTTTAGGTGATCAGCATGGCAATCTAGTACACCTACATGAACGAGATTGTTCCCTCCAAAGAAGGAATCAAAAAGTAATTGAAGAAACACCCTCTACGAAACTAAGCCCAGAGGTACAGGCAAAAGTACATAGCCTAGCAATCAAGCTTGGTAAAGCTATCAATTATACAAACGCTGGCACAGTAGAATTTCTAGTTACTGAACAAGGGAATATATATTTTCTGGAAATGAACACGAGGTTACAAGTAGAACACGGTGTTACAGAACTAGTAACAGGCTTGGATTTGGTTGAGCTGCAAATAAAGATAGCTATTGGTGAATCACTGCCAATAGCTCAGGGAGATATAGCCATTCGAGGGCACGCAATTCAAGCACGCGTTTACCCTGAGGATCCTGATACCTTTAT
>VFFT01000077.1 GCA_009392775.1 SAR202 cluster bacterium
GTTAATATTCATGTAGCGGAAAGTGCCATAGCCCTTATAGACGTCGATTATGAAGTTTTGCCGTCGGTGGTGTATGTACGAGATGCTATGAAAGAGGATGCCCCTCTAGTTCAAGAAACGCTAACTACAATGGAACTCGGAGAAGATAGCGGTAAAAAGAGTAATATAGCAACTCATTTCAGGTACGAACTAGGTGATCCCGACAAAGGTTTTTCCGCGTCAGACGTGGTGGTGGAACGAGAATTTTCAACTAAAATGGTACATCAAGGGTATATAGAACCTCAGAATGCTTCAGCTCTATGGAATGCAGATGGGCATTTGACAGTTTGGACTAGCACCCAAGGAGCATTCAATGTTAGGGAATTACTAGGTAAGATACTTCAGAAGCCAGTGTCTCAGATAACGGTTGTACCGATGGAGATAGGCGGTGGATTTGGAGGCAAACTACCAGTGTATCTTGAGCCGTTGGCAGCTCTGTTATCTAAGAAAAGTGGAAGACCGGTTAAACTTGCTATGACTAGAACAGAAGTTTTTGATAGTACAGGTCCTACGTCAGGCGCATGGATGAGAATAAAGGTAGGCGCGACCAAAGATGGAAAAATAATGGGAGCTGAAGCTGAGTTAGCTCTTGAAGCAGGAGCATTCCCCGGAGCCCCCGTTACTGCTGCTGCCCAGTCTATGTTTGCTCCTTATGACATCGCAAATATGCGAACTGATGGTTACGATGTCTTAGTAAATAGAGCTAAGGTTGCTCCATATCGGGCCCCTGGTGCTCCCATAGCGGCGTTCGGGTCAGAGCAGGTAATGGATGAGGTGGCGCAGAAAGTTGGTATGGATCCGCTCGAATTCCGTTTAAAGAACGCGTCAAAGGAAGGTAGCCGCCGAGTTGATGGTCCTACATTTGCAAAAATTGGGAATGTAGAATGTATAGAAGCTGCTAAAAACACCGAACATTATCAGTCGGAAATTAAAGGGCCATACAGGGGCAGGGGAATAGCCTCAGGGTATTGGGCTAATATTGGTAAAGCTTCGAGCTGTAGTATAGGAGTCAATCCAGATGGCACTATTACGTTAGTAGAAGGATCGACTGATATTGGCGGTTCGAGAGCTTCGATTGGCATGCAGGCTGCTGAGGTACTTGGACTCGCTGCTGAAGATGTTCATCCAACTGTTGCTAACACCGATTCAGTGGGCTATACATTTCTGACCGGAGGAAGTAGGACTACATTTGCCACCGGCTGGGCGGCGTACGAGGCGGCTCAGGATATCAAGGCTAAGATGATAGCTAGAGCAGCTACTATCTGGGAAGTTGACCCAGATAATGTCGACTTAGTTGGGAATGAATTGCAACATAAATCTGATCCTGAGCTTAAGATAAGCTTCAAGGAATTAGCTGGTAAGCTGGCAGATACTGGTGGTCCTATAAGCAGTCAGGTAAGTGTAGACCCTGCTGGTCAAGGCGGTGCTTTTAGTACTCAGATAGCTGATGTTGAAGTTGATCCCGACACAGGAAAAGTCACTATATTGAGATTCACAATTGTCCAGGACGCTGGAAAAGCGATTCACCCAAGTTATGTTGAGGGACAAATGCAAGGCGCCGTAGCTCAAGGTATCGGATGGGCTCTAAACGAAGAGTATTACATGGGTGATCAGGACCAGATGGTTAATTCAAGTTTCCTAGATTATAGGATGCCAACGAGTCTGGATTTGCCAATGATCGATACAGTGATCGTCGAAGTTGCTAATCCAGGGCATCCATATGGTGTTCGAGGCGTGGGTGAGGTTCCGATAGTTCCCCCAATGGCTGCTGTAGCAAACGCCATCGCAGATGCTCTGAACTTGCGTTTGACACAGATGCCGATGTCTCCAGGTGCTGTCTTGGAAGCTATATGGAGTAATAACGGAGAAGTTGTACAAGCTGCAGACGATTAATAGAATCTAGTTGCTAACACACGTAATTCACCCCGGTAGCGATCTTATTTCGAACCGGGGTGAATGGTTTTTTGGGTAGATGAAATTTAAGTACTTCTGGAGGAATGTATGGCACGAGTACCTTTTGCTGATAGGAACAATATGGATTCTGAAGGGCAAGCTATATGGGATGAAATAGACCAAAGTAGGGGAGGAGTAGCTAGGAATTATGCTGCTTTGTTGAATAATCCTGTTGCAGCTAAGAATTTTGCGACTCTGGGCGGCTACGCAAGGTTTGACACACCCTTGGATCCAAGGGTGAAAGCATTGGCCATTCTTACAGCTGCAAGAGAAGCCTGCGGGCATTATGTATGGACCGTAAACCAGAGGGGAGCTAAAGCGGCGAATATTAGCGAAGATGTAATATCAGCCATCCGAGAATATCGAGCACCGGCTGGGCTCAATGATCAAGATGCTAACGTGGTGCAGTTTGTATTAGAGATATTAAGACAGCACAGGGTTTCAAATGTTACGTATCAAGCTTTGGAAGAACAAATAGGGGCTAGTGCGATTATAGATATGATGGTCGTTGTCTCGTATTATCATGGGCTAGCGCACTGCCTTCAGGCTCTCGACGTCGAACTACCTGAAGGGACTTCATCTGACCTTACTTATTAACTCGACTGGGTTTAGTGATAAAAGCTTGAGTTTAAATACCGGAGGTTTCTCTTCATGACTCCACACAACGCATTTGATCCTTTAGCTAAAGTAGCTGGGTGGCCAAATTCCATTTGCAAAGGTCTATTGGTTGACGGAGATTGGGATCCTATCTTGCCTACATCTTTCCGAATTGGGGAAGCTGCTGTTGCGTCACTGTCTGCAGTGGGGTTAGCTGCCGCACGATTATGGCAATTAAAGACTGGTACCAGCCAAGAAGTGTCAGTAGATACTCGTCGAGCAACTGCTTCATTGCGCAGCGGAAAATATATGAAGATGGACAATTCTGTTGTCTCTACCGATAGGAATACCATCATGGGAACGTATCCAGCTATGAATGGTAGATGGAGCTATTTGCATTGCAATTTTCCTAATCATCGGGCAGCTGCTTTGGACGTTCTAGGAGTCGATGAAGATCCCACTGAGGTAAAAAAAGCGGTTGCACGGTGGGATGCATTGGAGCTTGAAGAGGCGATAATAAAAGCTAAAGGTGCCGGGGGAATGGTTAGGTCTATAGAGGAGTGGTCACGCCACCTCCAAGGCCAGGCAATTGCAGATTTGCCGCTTATGGAAATAATTAAGGTTGGAGAAAGCCCTCCTGAAAAATTACCGGATGGTGACAGACCGCTCTCAGGTATCAGAGTGTTAGATTTGACTAGAGTCCTTGCTGGTCCGACGTGTGCGAGAACATTGGCAGAGCATGGGGCTGATGTTCTGAAGATTACAAGCGATCATCTCCCTAACATCGGATATCAGGAGTATGACACGGGTCACGGCAAATTGTCCGCTAATTTGGACCTTCGGAACCAGAGTGATTCGGATGCCTTGAAAGAACTTGTTAGAAACGCTGATGTGTTCTCTCAGGGTTATAGACCTGGAACATTAGGTAATCGAGGCTTGTCGGTTGAAGAATTATCAGAATTGCGTCCTGGTTTAGTCTATGTGTCGCTAAGCGCATTTAGTCATAAAGGCCCTTGGGCTTCTCGTAGAGGGTTCGATACAGTTATTCAGACCGTCAGTGGTATAACTGATCGACAAGGTCAATTGTTTCCGGGCTCGGTACCTGGTCCCCAGTTTTATCCAGTGTCAGCTATTGACTATCTGACTGGGTATTTAATGGCTTTCGGAGCCCTTGTGGCTTTAGAAAGGCGTGCTATAGAGGGTGGGAGCTGGTTGGTTCGGATTTCTTTGGCCCAGACTGGAAAATGGCTAGTTGATTTAGGTCAAGTTGCGGAACCTGATCTGGTAGATGTATCACCTGAGTTCTTGGAGGATGAAATACTACATTGGACTACAGAATCTGCAACACCTATGGGTAGGCTGACCCATTTGAGTCCTGTCCTAAACATGTCAGAAACACAGCCTTACTGGTCCAGACCATCAGTTCCCTTGGGCTTTAACGATCCCGTATGGCCAAACTAGCGACATAATTAAAGGAGCGGCCGGCCCCCGAAGGGAGAAGCCGCTGAGGGAGCGGCTTACTACCGGTCGCTGTGCTACAAAGTGTACTATTTGTTCGTAAAACGCGCAAATATTGAAATATTTAGTGCTAGTGATAGCAAAAGCATTCGATCTGTAGTTTAGGAGTAAAGACATGCAGTATTATGGTAGTCGCCTCGAAGGGAAAGTAGCGATAGTTACTGGCGCTGGAGCGACCGGAACAACCGAAGATTTTCTAGGAATAGGGCAGGCAATATCGATATTGTTATCGAGACAGGGCGCGCAAGTGTTATTGGTAGATCGAGATAAATCTAACGCGGAGGCAACAGAGTCTCAGATAAGGGAGGACGGTGGACAAGCTACAGTTTTTGTCGGAGATGTGACTGACGCGAAATCTTGTAGCGATATGAGCAAAGCAGCTGTTGAAGCCTATGGTCGCGTTGATATTTTGATTAATAATGTTGGGATAAGTGGGCCAGGTTCTGTAACTGATGTAGATGAAGAATTTTGGGATACTGTAATAGATGTTAATCTAAAGTCAGTGATGTTGACGAGTAAATTTGTAATTCCTGTAATGATTGAATCAGGGGGAGGGTCGATAGTAAATCTGTCCTCGATTGTAGGGTTGCGCGCCGGAGCTGGTCGCCCAAGTCACCCTTACGCAGCTTCTAAAGGTGGGATAATTGGCCTAAGCAATTCTATGGCTGTTCACTACGGAAGGCAAAATGTCAGGGTTAACTGTATAGCTCCGGGGCATATTTACAGTCCAATGGTGGCTAGGCATACTTCGGAAGAACTATTGGAATTGCGCCGTAAAGCTGGGCCGCTCGGATTTAACGGGACTGCTTGGGATGTAGCCTGGGCGGCTCTATTTTTAGCGTCCGACGAATCTCGTTGGGTTTCAGGGATCACATTGCCCGTTGATGCTGGCTTGTTGGCTGCAACTCCACTAGCTATGTATCCGCATTTAAAAGAGAATTAGTCAATAAATCTATTCTTTAGAAGTTAATAATGGGAGGAACTTATATGGCGCGGTATCTTTATATAGTCAGCATGGATATCCCTGAAAGCTTAGAGTCTGAATTTAACCGTATATATGACACTCAACATATTCCTAATATCTTGAATGTGAACGGTGTTGAGAGTTGCACTAGATATAAGATGGCATCAACTGATGTTGATGGCACTGCGAAATACACGGCCATATACGAGATAACAAACCCAGAAGTTCCATTCAGTAAGGAATGGCAAGGTGAGTCTGATAAAGGAGACTGGCCTGTGCAAATACGCCCAAGTACCCAAAACAGATCTCATATAGTGCTTGAAAAACTGTAAATCTACTACTCAACTAGATTAATGCTTATCGTGCGTTTTATTGGTGTGCGGTAGTAGTTATCTCCACTAGGTTGTCTGGAGCTCCGAATGACACTAATATTGCGGTTCTAGGTGGTGGGTCTGACGGAAAGTACTCAGAGTAAACCTTATTGAACCCGGGTAAATCTTCAGATTTTGTGAGGTAGCAGGTATTAGTTAGTACGTTGTCCAGGGAGGACCCACATTCTTCCAGGATGATTTTTATCCTTTCCAATGTGTAACGCGTTTGTTCTTCTATTCCATCTCCAACGGTGCCCTCCGTAGGGTGTCTTCCTGTGCAACCTTGAAGATAGATTATCCCTCCGAAAATGCTTGCCTGCGATAAGGGGTTTGTTCCGCCGGTTATATTGGCAGTATTTACGATTTGTTTTGCGCTCATGATGATCACTTTGTCCTTCATAGAGTAAGGTTGTCTGGTGGATTTCACATTTTTATAGTGAGATGCGTAATTTGAGATAAGTGATTATACCCTCTATAAAGTCACTGATAAAGCTCCGGATATTCTATATATTTATTGGAAAAACTGGCTAGTTGCTACCCGGCTTCAAAGTATGTAGAATTACCACTAATTTTCATCCGATACCAGTGTGCAGTTCGTTTAAGTTTTGCTAAAACATGATCGTAGGACGACACTAAGGGGCGCAGAAACGAAATAATGAGATAAATATATCAGAATTATGGAGGTAAGGCGTATGCCTAGTATTGATGCCCGGGATATAAGGAATGTAGCATTACTATCTCACAGCGGGGCTGGTAAAACTTCTTTGAGTGAAGCCCTGTTATTTAATAATAGTGTGATCACCAGGCAAGGCACCGTAGAAGATGGAAACACGGTTTCAGATTATGAGCCTGAAGAGATAAAACGTGGTAGCAGTATACAAACGACGCTTATTGCCTGTACTACTGATAATAAGAAGGTTAATTTTCTAGACACACCTGGCTACGAAGACTTTATTGGAGAAATGGTTGCTGCTGTCAAAGTAGTTGAGAGCGCCGCCATATTGGTGACAGCACAGTCAGGTGTGGATGTGGGTACTGAACGGGCATGGGATTTATGTGAAACGCATGAGCTGCCCATTGTAATGGTAATAAATAAAATGGATCGAGAAAATGCTGATTTCACACAAACTGTGAATAGTATTCAAAGCTCTTTTGGCACCAAATGCGTCCCGTTTCAGATTCCTGTAGGAATGGAACAGGCATTTACTGATGTGATCAGTGTAATAACTCCTTCAAGTGATATTCCTTCAGATTTGCAATTAGAATTCGACTTATGGCGAGACAGGCTAATAGAAGCAATAGCAGAAGCAGATGATGATCTCGCGGATAAATATCTTGAAGGTGGAGATCTCAGCGAAGAAGAGATTCTATCAGGAGCTCGCAGCGCTATACAGCAGGGCAATTTGGTGCCGATTTTAATAACATCTGCAGCCAAAAATTTGGGTACTCAAGAGTTATTTGAGTTTATCCATGAATATATGCCGTCGCCCATCGACGGAATAAAACCAGATTTGTCTGATGACTCAGGAAAGCAAATTGATCTTAGTGTTGATTCAAGTTCTCCAATGTCAGCATTTGTATTTAAAACAACAGCTGATCCATTTGTTGGCAAATTATCAGTGTTTAGGGTTTACGATGGGACTATCAGCAGTAATTCGGAAGTCTGGAATAGTGAAAAGAAACAAGCGGAAAGAATTGGGCAGCTATATTTGCCTAGGGGGAAATCGCAAGAGAATGTGTCGGAAGTGTGCGCAGGTGATATGGGTGCAGTAGGGAAGTTGTCGTCTACTGTTACTGGAGACACTTTATGTACCAAGGATACACCAGTTGCGTTTGGTAAGTTGAGATTTCCTGTGGGTTTTTATAGCGTAGCAGTGTCTCCGGCAACTAAGGCGGACTTGGATAAAATGTCCACTTCTTTATCACGCATTGTTGAGGAAGATCCAACCTTGCATTTAAGCAGGCAGCCTGATACTGGTGAGATGGTTTTGACTGGTTTGGGAGAAGCGCAGATAGATGTTACTGTTGATAAGATTAAACGTAAGTTTGGTGCTGAGCTATTAACTAGGTTGCCTAGAGTGCCATACCGAGAAACAATTACACGGACTGCACAATCGGAGTACAGACACAAGAAACAAAGCGGTGGGCATGGCCAATATGGTCATGTAATGTTACGAGTTGAACCAATGCAAAGAGACGAAGGATTTGCATTCGGATCGGAAATAGTTGGGGGAAAAGTGCCGCGAGAATACATACCATCTGTAGAGAAAGGTGTTGTCAAAACCATGGAAGAAGGTGTAGTTGCCGGGTACCCGGTAGTGGATGTGAAAGCGGTCATATACGATGGTAGCTACCACGACGTGGATTCATCAGGCATGGCCTTTGAAATCGCGGGCTCTCAAGCTTTAAAGAGTGGAATGTTGGATGCTAGTCCGATTCTTTTGGAACCAATAGTCAAACTGACGATTAATGCTCCAGAAGCGTACACCGGCGAAGTTATGAGCGACTTGAATGTCAAAAGAGGACGTATACTTGGTATGACACCAGAGGATAAATATACGGTGATCGAAGCTGAGGTGCCTCATTCAGAGGTTCAAAGGTACGCTCAGGACTTGAGATCGTTAACGCAAGGGAGAGGGACGTACAGTCTTGAAATTGATCATTATGAGCCAGTTCCTCAGAATATTGAGCAAAAAGTCATAGAAGATGCAAAAAGGGCCAAAGAGGAATCTGCGTCTTAGGTTGTTTAACCGGAATTAAATAATGGAAGTTGGGGGGTATTAGAAATTCCAGGATGGCTGATATTCCCCGAATACTTCTCTAAGCACTCCCATCATCTCCCCCAGCGTAGCATATGCTTTGGATGCTTCGATGAGTGAAGGCATCAAGTTGTATGAGCACTTTGCGTTGTTTCGTAACTCATTTAATTTGGATTGTACTAGGGTGTTGTCTCTAGTAGATCGTACGTGGTTGAGATTGGTTATTTGCTGAGCTTCTCCTGCAGTATCTACTCTAAGTATCGGTATATTGACAGGTTCTTCGGACTGGTATTGATTTACCCCGATTAGGATTTGTTCTTTCTTATCTTCTTCAGTCTGATATAGAAACGCTGACTCCGCGATTTCTTGCTGGAAGAAGCCCTGCTTAAGAGCTGGTATAACTCCGCCGAGACTATCGATTTGTGTGAAATATTGGTATACCTCACTTTCAATTTGATCAGTTAAAGATTCAAGATAGTAACTGCCTCCTAATGGATCTACTGTGTCAGTTATACCACTCTCACTGGCGATAATCTGTTGAGTGCGTAATGCTTGAAGGGCTGCGTCTGCGGATGGTAATGCCAATGCTTCATCTTTAGCATTGGTGTGTAGTGATTGACAGCCACCTAGCACCGCAGCAAGCGCTTGTATGGTGACTCGAATTACGTTGTTTTCAGGCTGCTGAGCTGTTAATGCTACCCCAGATGTTTGGGCGTGAAATCTCAACCATTGTGACCTTTCGTTTAGTGCTCCATAGGTGTTTTTTAGTTCTTTCGCCCATATTCTCCGTGCTGCGCGGAACTTCGCAACCTCTTCGAACAGATTGTTATGTACGTTAAAGAAGTGGCTGAACCTAGGCGCGAATGAGTCAATATCTAGTCCGCGATCGATACAGTGCTGTATATACTCAAATCCGTCTGCTAGTGTGAATGCCAACTCTTGTACGGCATTTGCTCCTGCTTCCCTAATATGGTATCCGCTCACGCTGATGGGATTCCATAATGGCATATGTTTTGTCGCAAATTCTATAGTGTCGGTTACTAGGCGCATGGAGGGCTCAGGCGGGAATATGTATTCGTTCTGGGCAATGTATTCCTTGAGTATGTCATTTTGTAGGGTTCCACCTAACTTAGCTATAGGAATACCACGTGTTTCCGCAAGTGCTATATACATGGCCCAAATTATCGCAGCTGGGCTATTTATAGTCATAGACGTCGTAATTTTATCTAGCTCTATCCCTTCGAATAATGTCTCCATATCTGATAGAGAGGAGACTGCTACTCCACATTTTCCGAATTCTCCTGATGCTCGCTGGTCATCCGTGTCGTAGCCGTATAACGTAGGCATATCAAAAGCTACGCTCAGTCCGGTCTGGCCATTATTTAAAAGGAATTTAAATCTCTCGTTTGTTTCCTCTGGTAGTCCGTACCCTGCGAACATGCGCATAGTCCAGAGTCGACTTCTGTAGCCGTTGGGATGAATGCCACGTGTGAAAGGATATTCTCCGGGGAAGCCATTATCGTTCCAAGCTATACTGTCGGCCAAATCCGTTGGTGTGTATAGCGGGTTTACATCTATTTGCGATAGAGTTTTGTATTTAGATTTTCGTTGGGACAAAGAGTCTGATTTAAGCTGCCAATCGTGAACTAAATTTTCTAGTTGCTGCTCGTTGTTTGTACTCAAAACATCACTCTGAAAACAAGAATTTATGCTTGCAAATTGTTAAACGAGTTTAACAAATCTTCGTTTGCCCACCTTAATTATGTCACCGATGTGCCAGGAAGTAATCTGGTTGTTATCAAGAATAGCTGCTTCTTCGGATTCTCTAATCAACTCTACTGCTTGCTGATTAATTAATCTTTTGGCTTCGCTGCTGCTAGCTGCTAGCCCTGTTTCTACTAGTAGTTTGTTCAGGGGGGTAGCTTGAGAGCTTAACAGGTTTGATACATCGTATGTGGGTATGTCGATAGGTATATTTCGGCCTTGTACTACGGCCTCGAATCTGGTCTGTGCGTCAGTGGCCGATTCACGTCCATGAAAAGAATTGGTGATATCCCAAGATAACTGTTTTTTGAATTCCATTGGATTTGCGCGGTCTTCTGATATTTCAGAGGAAATGGCTTCTAGATCTGATGTTTTTATATCAGTCAGATACTCAAAATATGGAACTATCAGGTTATCCGGTAGGGACATAACTTTCCCGTACATATCATCGGCGGATTCTTCTAATGCAATATAATTACCAAGGCTTTTGCTCATTTTTTGTACACCGTCTGTGCCAACTAGTATCGGCATTAAGAAGCATTGTTGAGGTTTTTGCCCCATCATGCCTTGGAGTTCTCTTCCTACCAGAAGATTGAACATTTGGTCGGTGCCACCGAATTCAACGTCTGATTCGATGGCTACTGAGTCGTAAGCTTGCAGTAGTGGGTACAACAATTCTGTAATTGCAATCGGTTTGTGTTCGCTAAAGCGTTTCGCAAAATCGTCTCGTTCCAAGAACTGCGCTACTGTAAATTTACTTGTTAAGCCCAATATGTCAGATAGCGTAAACTTTCCAAACCATTCGCTTTGCCATTCAACTTGAGTGCGGTCCTTGTCTACTACCTGAAAAAATTGTCTCATGTATGATTCAGCGTTTGCGACTACTTGTTCGTGGGTTAGCATGGGACGTGTAGCAGATTGTCCGCTCGGGTCGCCGATCTGTGCAGTCCAATCTCCGACAATAAGTATTACCTGATGTCCTAAATCTTGCAGTTGACGAAGTTTTCTTAGTCCTACGACATGACCTAGGTGTATATCTGGGCGACTAGGATCGAATCCCATTTTCAATCTGAGGGGTTTGCCACCCTTAAGCATCTCGATAAATTCCGTTTCGGAAATTATTTCTTTTACACCTTTTCTAGTGATGATATCGAGTTCGGATTCGCTAATCACTATCAGCTCCTTCTAACGCGGTCAAGATAGCTCTTGTATTAGTCACATCTGCGTTTACCTGATGTATTAATGATTCTATATTCGGAAAAGCTTCTTGTCCTCTGATGCGTTCAACGAATTTTAGATCGATATTTTGGCCATATAAATCTCCTGAAAAGTCTAATATATAAGCTTCAACAAGCCTTTCACTTAGCCCAAATGTAGGCCGTATGCCTATACTAGTAGCGGACATGTATCTCTTTCCATTTATGTGAGCCCAAGCCGCAAAAATGCCATCACCAGGGAGTAATAAATCGTTGTTTATACTTAAATTAGCGGTTGGGAATCCTAATTCGCGGCCTCGCTTATCTCCATGTATTACAGTTCCTGAGAGCTGGAAATGTCTACCGAGTAAAGTATTGGCTTGAACGATGTCACCGTTGGATATTGATTCTCTGATGACTCGACTTCTGATTGTTCTACCGTCGTCTGTAAACGGTGTTACGGTCTTGACCCAGAAACCCATTTCGAGGCCTAGTTTTTCTAAGAGGTCTGCATCTCCTTCGCGGTTTCTTCCGATTGCACAGTCGGGCCCGAGGACTAAGCCTTTCATATTCAACGAATCGACTAGCATCTGAGCAAAGTCTCGTGCAGTTACTTCAGATAAGCTTTTGCTGAAATCCAGAGGGATTACAATTTTCACTCCCTGATCTTTCAAAAGTTCCACTTTTTGCGATGTAGATGTCAGGAAGCTTACTTTGAAGTCAGGATTTATTATTGATGCTGGATGATTTATGAAAGTTACGACAGCTGTATCATGATCTTGTGGCGACGCTTTGAGCAGTTCGCTTAATAAATAGCAATGCCCTCTATGCACGCCGTCAAAAACACCTATGGTTACTATCGTATTTCTTTCAGGAGCAGCATCCGCCAATTGTTGGCGATACTTCATGATGATCGTGTCTCTCTGTGTAGTATCGAATCCGAGTTTATTGTAATGCTTAGCAACGTAATAAGAAAGGTTGCGCGATTGGAATAGCATAGCGGCCAAATCGGTTGTCATCTAAAAGCTTTTACAAAGCTTCTAAAATCCGCAATCAATGTCACTGTTGCAAATATAAGTCACACGGTATATTTAAGCTACTTTCAGTGTAGCCAATGGATTGATAGAAGTTACGACAGAATTGCCCAAAATTCGTTTCTGGAACGCTGGAAAATATGTAGATGTTTTGGATATCATGCCTTCTAAAGCCTCAATGAGAGTAATTGGTGGGACTGCGAAAGGGCGGCGGATTAGAGGTACTCTCTCTCCAAAGGCTCGTCCTACAACTGAACGTGTAAGGTCTGCTATTTTCAATATATTAGATCCTTATGAGTTTATAGATCAGAAAGTTTTGGATTTATTCGCGGGTTCCGGCAGTCTCGGCATTGAAGCATTGAGTCAGGGAGCTGCTTGGGTGGATTTTGTAGAAATAGACAGTAACCAATGCCAAGTTATTCAATCTAACCTTGAAGACACGGGCTTCAAGGATAAGGCGTATGTTCGATGTGGAGATGTGAAGAGAGTATTGCCTCATCTCAATGGGCCGTATAGCTTGGTTATGTTAGATCCGCCATATCGATTGGAAACTACCGCGAATGTCATTCAGAGTATTTCTGATTCAGAGGGATTGGTCGAGGTCGGAGGCACTGTTATTGTTGGGCATTCGAGACATAGTGAACTTGCAGAAACTTACGGATCTTTAAGTCTTGAGTCTCACCGAAGGTATGGAGATAACTTAGTAGAGTTTTACTCGAAAAGGTAGTCATTAGGTATGGTAACAGCTATTTATCCAGGGACGTTTGATCCAGTAACCCTAGGTCATGTAGATATCTCTGCAAGAGCTTCTTTGCTATTTGACAGGGTTATTGTTGCTGTTTACTCCACTCCGTCGAAGAACTTACTTTTTACTACAGACGAAAGAGTGGGCTTGTTCAAAGAATCTGTCGCTCATCTGAGTAATGTTGAAGTAGTAGAGTTTGAGGGCTTGGTGGTTAGGTTTGCTCAAGAGGTTGGAGCTGCCGTTATTGTGCGCGGATTGCGCAGTGGATCAGACTTTGAGTATGAATTCGAGATGGCGTTTATGAACCGAAGGCTTGCGCCGAATGTAGATATGGTTTCGTTTATGACATCTCAGGAATATATGTTTATTAGTTCTAGTTTGCTAAAAGAAGTGGCTCTGTTGAATGGGGATGTAACTGATATGGTTACTCCCCGAGTTGCGGAAGCAGTATATGCCAAATATGGGAAGCCGGTACCGAAAATATAAATAACCGGGCAAGGAGGGCGTCATAGACATTATAAATGTGGTCGACAGGTTAGAGACATTGATAAACACGAGTAAAGTGGTTCCAGTGAGCGGTAGTTTATTGGTGGACAAAAAGAAAGTTCTGGAACTGGTAGACCAACTAAGGCTGGCTATCCCTCAGGAAGTGAAGCAAGCTGAAGAAGTTCTTATCCAGAAAGACCAGATTATGAACAACGCCATGGTGGAAGCTAGGAGAGCGAAATCACAGGCGGAAGATGAGTTCATGGAGAAGCTTAATCAGAATGAACTGCTAAAAAGAGCTGAAGAAATGTTATCGGACGCTGAGCATAAAGCTAATCGTATTACTGATCAGGCGGAAGCAGAGGCTCATGCGAAACGTACTGAGGCAGACGCTTACGCACTAAGAGCACTAAGGGCCTTTGAGAAAGAGCTGAATACGCTACATGGTTCTGTAAGGGCCGGAATTGATCTTCTGGCAGGTAATGCTCTTGTAAACAATAGTTATGACCCTGTTCCTGCTGCAGCGGACGATTAGTTCCTATATCGAGTGACGCGATATAACAAGTATAGTAACCTCTGGAAAATAATGGTTTGCAATAGTGAGCATTAATTTCTATGGACGCTACATTGATGTTTATTGCGCAAACTTCATGGAACACAGAAACACTCCCTCTCTAATTGGGGGAGTGTTTCATTTACTGGGTTGACATCCCAAATCGTACAGGTCTAGAATTTTCAGGGTAATTGGAGGGTGAATATGCAGGAACTAACCATAGATAGCATACGAGTAAGCCCTATGAATTACCAACGAGTAGTAATCTTAAAGGAAAAAGACTCTGATAGGTATCTTCCGATTTGGATAGGCCCATCGGAAGCTGATGCTATAGCTGTAAAGCTTCAAGACTTAAGTGTTCCCAGGCCTCTGACTCACGATCTTTTGAGGACCGTCATTGATACCTTGGGAGGTGAAGTCTCCCATATCCTAGTTAATGATCTGGAAAACGATACTTTTTACGCGAAGATTGTGATTAAGGTGGACGATAAAATTCAAGAGATAGACTCACGTCCAAGTGATGCTATGGCCTTAGCTGTTAGGTCTAAGGCTCCTATATTTGCAGAAGATGCCGTTATGGATAAAGCGGGTGTTTTGCTAGATAAAGAGACAGGGAAACCAATGATTCCGGATAGACCAGGTCAAACCGAAACTCCTGACAGTGCAGAGGTTAATGAGGAGGAGTTAAGACGGATGTCTGCCTTCACTGATTTCATAAACGATTTAGATTTGGACGACTTTGGAAAGCCACAAGCAGGAGTGTAAGGTATAACAGCAAATTGAGTGTATAAGACATATAAGTCTTTTATCAACTCAATTTCTACGATTTTCGTTAACTCAGATACTTAATTCGTCTACAATTTGGCAAATTGACTTTTAAAAACCTGAATGATAACATTTGCGAGGTTTCTTGATAGGGCATCCTAGATGGGCTATAGCGCTAAGACTCGCTGGCCTGGGATGGTACGTAGCGTTTTGCATAGTCGGCGGTATTGTAGTCGGCATAATGCTCGACAAATGGTTGGGCTCAGTCTTCATTCTTACCTTGATAGGTATACTTGTGGGAACTGTTGCGGCGTTCTGGGGTATATATAAGATGGTTGAACCAATGCTCTATAACTCGGGAAAGCAGTCCCTAAAAAAACAGAGGGGTGACAAATAGTGTTGTCGGGTGGGCTAGGAAAAAGTCTACTTCTGGGAGTGATAGTGGCTCTGGTAGCTCTGTTACTGCTCGGCTTCGTTATTGGCGGTATCGGATCCGCTATCCGAGGCCAAGACAGCTTCGTCCCTCAACCTGCAATACATCTACCCCCTCAACCTGTATTTCCTGCATCTAAGAGAAACCTTCATCTAGGGCTAACCGAGAAGGGAGCCGATCATAAGGCTGCAGATAAAGATCATTCAAATGATTCGGGTCACGGCAAAGAGGTTGGTGGTCACGATAGTGGTCATGGGGAAGAGTCTGGAGATCACGGTGACGGACACCACTCGACCCCGTTGGGAGTCACCGAATTCGCAGTTACCAACACAATGCTGTCCGCGTGGTTAGCTTCAGTAGTTATGATACTGTTTTTTGTACTAGGCGCGGGTCGGAAACGATTGATTCCAGGAAGAATGCAAGGTCTAGTGGAGACTCTATTTGAAGGTATCATTAGTTTTTCCACAGGAGTTCTAGGTCCAGAAATGGCGCGCAAAGCGTTTCCAATAGTTGCCACCATATTCTTCTTTGTGTTGTTCAACGCGTGGCTGGCACTGTTCCCGTTCTATCAGTTCCTTGGATATGTGGGAGAAGATAATCTCATACTAGTTCATCTAGTGAGGCCAGCTGGAACGGACCTGAACATGCCATTAGCTTTGGCGCTAGTTTCCTTTGTATTTGTGGAATATTGGGGTTTTAAGGCGCATGGTGTCGGATACCTCACAAAGTTCTTTGCATTTGGCAGTATTTTCAAAAAAGGATTATTTGGGGGTCTGATTGATATATTCGTAGGTATACTCGAATTTATCAGTGAGTTAATTAGGATAGTTAGTTTTACATTCAGGCTGTTTGGAAATATGACAGCCGGAGAAATATTAGTAGTTATGATCACATTTTTGGCACCTCTAGTGATCACTAACTTTGTTTATGGGTTAGAACTGCTGGTTGGTTTGATCCAATCAGTAATATTTGCTGGATTGACTCTCGTGTTCTTATCGGTGGCTGTCCAGCATGAGGAACACTAAAAGGCGTTAATACATAGGAGGCTATAGAAAATGGTGTTGTTAGAGGCATTGAGCGGAGAAGCGGCGAAACTACTAGCTGCCGGTTTGGCAATCGCAATAGGGGTGATTGGCCCTGGTATAGGTATTGGTATACTTGGCGCTGGTGCGATGAACGCAATAGGGAGAAATCCAGAAGCAGCTGGCTCCATTACTACGAATATGATTTTGGCCATAGCGTTCGCTGAGGCTTTGGGTATTTACGCTTTGATCGTCTCGGTCATTCTCCTGTTCGTAGTCTAGTCCAATATAGTCGGCATTGGAGAGGGAGTAAACGTGACACAGTTAGGAATTAATCTTCCGACGTTAGTAGCGTATCTACTGAACTTCGTAGTTCTACTGGGCGTTTTATACGCGTTCGCATATAAACCGCTCTTGAAGGCTATGGATCAACGGTCTGAACGTATAAGAGAAAGTTTGGAGGCCGCTGACAAGGCCCGGGATGAGGCTGCAAATGCTCAGACAGCAGTCGAAGAGCAATTGACAGAAGCTCGGAGAGAAGGTCAACGTTTGTTAGATCAGGCCAGGGAAGCTGCTAACCGATTTAGAGAAGAAGAAATGGATAAAGCCCGCGGTGACGCGGAAAATTTCGTGGAACGAGCTCGTGTTGAAATACAGCAGGAACGGGAGGCAGCTTTGGCTGAAGTCAGAGTTGCGTTCGGGGATTTGGCTATAACTGCGGCAGAACGAGTAATACGGCGAACTGTTGATAGGCAAGCTCATGACGAACTTATATCCCAGGTCTTAGAGGAAAGTGGTCAGAATACCAACAAAGGTTAGTAATTATGGCAAAACAAGTATCTGGAGATAGATACGCAAGGGCGCTATTCGAACTAGCAAGTGAAAAAGGCACTGTTGATGACTGGCTAGTTCAGCTTGATTTAGCAGTTCAAGTCCTGAACGACGACGAATTTCGCGCCTTGTTAAACCACGCTGAGGTATCGTTGCTTAGGAAGAGAGAAGCGGTGGAAGCCGTGCTGGCTGAAGTCGACCCCATGGTTCAAAACTTGATCTCTCTATTAGTAGCTCGAGGTTCTGTAGGAGTGGTCGGGGATGTATATGATAATTACACTCGACTGGTGGATATTGCAAAAGGTAGGCAGCGAGTGGAATTAACCTCTGCTGTTGAGCTTGAGGATAATCAAATCGACAAGATAAAGGTATTTGTAGAAGGTTTGGTAAAAAAAGAAGTTGTTATTCACACCAGTGTAGACGAATCTATCCTGGGTGGCATAGTTATCCAAATAGGTGATCAACTACTAGATGGTAGTACCAAGACGCAGTTAGAGGGACTTCGGAAGCAAGTACGCTCTGAAGTAGTGGTATCTTAAATTCGCTAGATTAAAGGAGACTTCCTATGGCAATTAGGGGTCAAGAGATAGTTTCATTAATAAAGCGCCAGATTGAAGAATTCGGCGGAGATTTGACGCTTGTTGATGTTGGTAGCGTTGTTCAGGTCGGTGATGGTGTTGCAAGTATACAGGGACTTCAAGGTGTCCAATCTAATGAATTGTTGGATTTCGGTAATGATGTCCTTGGTGTAGCAATGAACCTTGAATCGGATTTAGTTGGTGCGGCCATTCTAGGTGATCCCAATGCCGTTAAAGAAGGGGATCGGGTTAGATCCACTGGTCAGATTATCGAAGTTCCTGTGGGTGAGTCGCTGGTTGGTAGGGTTGTTGATCCTTTGGGTAGGCCCCTTGATGGCAAAGGACCTGTGGGAACTACTGAAACACGGCCGGTTGAAACTGTTGCGCCTAACGTGGTGGTGAGGAAATCTGTTGATACTCCTGTACAGACGGGGATTAAATCAATCGACGCGATGATTCCCATCGGAAGGGGTCAGCGAGAACTCATAATTGGAGACAGGTCAACAGGCAAGACCGCTATCGCCATAGACTCAATAATAAATCAAAAAGGCGGAGACCTAATATGTATCTACGTAGCTGTGGGACAGAAGCAGAGTAAAGTTGCCCAGGTCGTAGGAACGTTGGAAGAAAATGACGCGTTGAGTCACACGATTGTAGTCAACGCAGGATCATCTGATTCGGCGCCGTTGCAGTTTATTGCTCCGTACGCCGGTTGTGCAATGGGAGAATATTTTATGGATCAGGGCAAAGATGTTCTGATTGTGTATGATGATCTAACAAAACACGCTTGGGCGTATCGCCAAATGTCATTGTTATTACGACGGCCGGCCGGTCGAGAAGCGTATCCTGGAGATGTCTTCTATCTGCATAGTAGATTGCTGGAGCGTGCTGCTAGACTGGATGACGAGCATGGTGGAGGGTCGCTAACCGCGTTGCCAATCATTGAAACTCAGGCTGGTGATGTGTCTGCGTATATCCCTACTAATGTGATCTCCATAACGGACGGTCAGATATATTTAGAGCCAGAGCTTTTCAATGCCGGAATCCGACCGGCTGTGAACGTCGGTTTGTCAGTATCACGTGTTGGAGGAGCTGCTCAGACCAGGGCAATTAGGCAAGTTGCAGGAAGACTGAGATTAGATTTGGCCCAATATCGCGAACTAGCGAGCTTCGCTCAATTCGGCACTGCTGATCTGGACGCGGCAACAAGGGCTCAGTTGGCTAGGGGCGAACTGTCGACCGAGGTCCTAAAACAGGGACAGTACGTGCCATTATCTCTTGGCAATGAGGTAATAGTACTTTTTGCTGTGAATGCTGGACTAATGGATGATGTGGAAATATCAAAGTGTGGCGCATTTGAAGAACAGTTGTTGCGATATATGGATAGTAACCATCCCGAAATGGCTTCAACGATTATGGAGACAGGGGATATTTCAGAAGAAATCCAAGCAAATTTGACCAAGGCAATTAACGATTTCAAGACTACATTTGCATAATGAATAGAACGAACGATATAAATAGAGCGTATATAAATGCCTAGTGTAAGAGATATAAGGCGGCGTATACGAAGCGTCGAAAATACTGGTAAGGTAACGAATGCTATGTCGCTAGTTGCTGCCTCAAAGATGCGTAGAGCTCAGATGGCAGTGACCCAAGGGCGACCGTATTCCGAAAAAATGCTGCAGGTTATTACTAACCTTGCAGCACAGCCGATCAACGACTCGGGTTCGGTGCATCCTTTACTGGAATCAAGACCAGTCAATAATGTTGGACTATTACTGATAGAGCCCGACCGCGGTTTGGCGGGAGGTCTGCATTCCTCGATAAATGGTAGTGTCGGGAGATTTATGGGTTCCTTAGAGTCAAATGTTTCCACGATATGCGTTGGTAGAAAAGGTAGGGAATTCCTGAATCGATCTGGAAGTCATATTGTAGAGTTTTTCACAGATTTGGGAGACAGGCCGACTTTGTCTGAGACGGAACAGATATCATCTTTGGTGATACAAGAATATTCTAACGGCAACATGGATGAATTGTATGTTGCTTATGCCAAATTCGAATCTACGATGTCCCAGAAACCTGTAGTCGAAAAACTCTTGCCTGTGGAACCGGCCGAGTTGACCTCAGCTGCATTATCGGGATACACCTACGAACCAGATCCAGCGAGCCTGATTGATACGCTATTGCCGAAGTTCATCGCGGTTCAAGTTTACCAGGCGATTTTGGAGTCAATAGCTAGCGAGCAGTCTGCTCGTATGGTTGCAATGCGTAGTGCTACAGATAACGCGAAATCGTTAGGCGAAGAACTGACTTTAACAATGAATAAATTAAGACAAGACAGCATCACCAATGAATTATTGGACTTGGTGGGCGGTCAAATGGCCCTAGAGGGGTAACGGGTATTTCTGGAGGTTAGCTCATGGCTACAGGAAAGATAGTACAGGTCATTGGGACAGTGGTGGATGTTGAATTTCCACCTGACGAATTGCCTAAGTTGTTCGATGCTTTGACGTGTGATAACAACGGGGAAAATTTAGTCTTAGAAGTCCAGCAACACATCGGAAATAATTGGACCAGATGCCTTGCACTCGGCGCGACTGACGGTCTAGCTAGAGGCTCGGAAGTTGTAGATACGGGCGACAAAGTTTCTGTTCCGGTTGGTAAAGAAACTTTGGGGCGGCTATTTGACGTCACAGGTACCCCGCTGGATAATCTGGGACCTGTCGAGTCAGAGCAGACATGGCCTATTCATAGACCTGCACCAGATTTTGAAGATCAAAATCCTAATGTGGAAATTCTTGAGACCGGAATCAAAGTATTCGACTTGATCACTCCGTTTCCCAAGGGTGGTAAGGTAGGAGCGTATGGTGGTGCCGGTGTTGGTAAAACTGTCATCATTCAGGAATTAATTAGAAATATCGGAGCGGAGCACCAGGGAGTATCGGTGTTCGCTGGGGTTGGGGAACGATCCAGAGAGGGAAATGACCTTTGGCATGAAATGCAGGACTCAGGTGTATTGTCTAGTACGGTACTGGTATTTGGACAAATGAACGAGACTCCAGGTGTGCGTGCTCGGATCGGATTGACTGGTCTGACAATGGCGGAATACTTTAGGGAAGAAGAGAATCAGGACGTTCTGCTTTTCATAGATAATATTTACAGATATATCTTGGCAGGCATGGAAGTGTCAGCCTTGCTAGGCAGGATGCCGTCAGCGGTCGGATATCAACCTACATTGGGGACAGAAATGGGAGCTCTGCAGGAAAGAATTACTTCCACTAAATCGGGCTCAATAACGTCGTTTCAGGCGATATATGTTCCGGCGGATGACTACACAGACCCGGGAATTGTAACGACTTTCGGACATCTTGACGCGGTTGTGTCTTTAGAAAGGTCTTTGGCTGCACAAGGTCTATATCCTGCAGTGGATCCTTTGGCATCATTCGCTAGGATATTAGAACCGAGAATAGTAGGTGAGGAACACTACAGGGTTGCAAGAGGCGTGCAGCAGGTGCTGCAACGTTATAGGGATTTGCAGGACATAATAGCGATTCTCGGAATCGAAGAATTATCTGAAGAGGATCGAATGGTTGTATTTCGGGCAAGGAAAATACAGAGATTTTTGACCCAACCATTCTTCGTTGCTGAAGCATTTACTAACCAACCGGGTAAGTATGTTCCAGTCAGGGAAACTGTTAGAGGATTCGCTGAAATATTGGAAGGCAAGCACGATGATCTTCCTGAACAAGCTTTCTACATGGTTGGTACAATAGACGAAGCTATTGAGAAAGCTCAGCAAATGCAGGAATCGGTAGCTTAAATCTGATGGCAACCATGAGAGTCCAAATAATAACTCCAGAAAAGGAAGTGTATTCTGACGAAGTCGATGTTCTGGTAGCACCAGGTACTGAAGGCCAGTTAGGTATACTGCCTAATCATTCTCCGTTGATGACAGCGTTGCAACAAGGCACTATAAGGGTTACAAAGAATGGATTGGATCAGCGTTGGACCGTCACTGGAGGATTCTTAGAGGTATTGTCTAATCAAGTTATGATACTGGCTGAGGATATAACCGAGGATTAACTGGCAGTATATAAACTATGCTTTTGGAGCCCTGACCTAATTAGGTCAGGGCTTTTGTATGAAGATAATACGTCATAGATTGTAACGATAATACTGGGTCAATATTCTGAATTCACTAGGGACATGAAGTGTTATACAAGCATAATGTAGGATTGCTTTTATGCCATATTCTAACAATTCATCAATGACGGACTGGGTTCGTTGGATAGGAACAGCAACGATACTAATATCAATGGAATGATCCCTAACTAGTGTGGACATGGTGTTAGGGTCATTTATGACTAAACCTTCGATTGTTTGTCCTATGATAGTAGGGTTGCTATCTGCTGCAGCAACTATATGGAAACGATCTGGAGTAAACCCTGGATAGCTAAATATTGCTCTGCCGAGTCGTCCGACACCAAGTAATAAGACGCTCCAGTTGTTATTTATAGCTAATATTTGTTTGAGCTGGTTTAGTATTCTGACGAATTGGGGTAAGCGTCCAATTACAACATCTGGCACTTTTATCGGACTGGCTGATATATGTTCTCATTGTTTGGGCATATAACTGGATGTAACGAAGACGGCTAACTGTTTTACGGTTTTGGGGCTAGGGCCTGATATAAGCTATGTGATACTAAGACAACGTTCTTGTGAATATCATTTTATCGTTGAGAATGGAGTTTAGAGGGATTAGATCAAATAATAGATTGTATCTATTGCTTAGTGCAGTTTGTATATTTGCTGAGGTTACAATTATGCATATAGGAATCTGCTGTATAAAAATCTACATGGAAACTTCACACAGTCTGAAAGATAGGCGTGGAATTACAAGTTCTTTAGTGGAACGTGTCCGGAAGCGTTTCAATGTATCCGTTGCCGAAGAGTCTGACAACAATCTATGGCAAACATCAGATATAGTTTTTTGCAGTGTCGGCAATGACATACCCTATTTGAATGGTCAGTTATCTAGTTTACTTACATATATAGAGTCTTTAAATTTAGATTTGGAGGTAATCGATTGTTCAACAGAAATTATATCTGGAATATAATCATTACTTCGTGATGATTATGGATATTTAGGTTAGCGTGAGCCTTGCGCTACGACGTAAAGGGGATTTCCTCTAGCAAATGACTCAAGGTTTTCTACGGACATTTCCAATCCCCGCATAGTCCCGTTATAAGCCATCCCGCCAGCGTGAGGAGAAAGGATAACGTTGTCTAATGCAGTAAAAGGGTGGCCGGAGGGCAGTGGTTCTATATCAAATGAATCCAGACCTGCCCCAGCGATCTTGTTTGAGGTTAGGGCTGACAATAATTCTTTTTCATCTACGATTGGACCTCGGGCAGTGTTAACTAGTATGGCACTTTCTTTCATCAAGCTGATTTCTTCTTTTCCAATAAGCTTTTCTGTCTTATCGGATAATGCTAGATGTATAGATATCACATCTGATTGTTCCATCAAATGGTTTAACTCAACGAATTCTACGCCATATTTTTGTGCCCTATCGTCATTAGGATTGAGTGTCCACGCAATGACATTCATTCCTATGCCTTTACCAAGTTGTATCATGCGTTGACCAATTGCTCCAGTACCGATTACACCGAGAGTCTTTCCATAAAGTTCGTTTATGAACCCACGGGTCCAACCCCCATTTCTGATATGAATATCGGACTGTACGATTTGACGGGATACGGCTAGAGCAAGGGTTAATGCGTGTTCGGAAACATATGGAGCGCCATATGCCGGAGTGTTTGAGACTGTTATTCCGTATTCTTCTGCGGCTGCTAGATCTACATGGTCGACACCAGTTCCCCATACAGACAGTATCCTTAGGCGGTTGCAGTTTGCTAGCACATTGCGCGTAAACTTTACGGATGATCTAATATTTATTATACAATCGGCTTGACTGAGCCTTTCTATTGTCGCGCTTTCATCGTTTGGCCTGTCAAAATGCCAATCTACTTCGTGGGCTAAATTCCGAGCGCGAGTTTCAAAAGGTGTGTTTGCGAGAACAACTGGTTCATCGTCGGGCACTACAAGTCTCTGAAATGGCTTAGAATTATCCATTTTGTATCCCCCCGTAAAGGAATGTTCTAGACATTACTGGGTATTATTAGAGAGTGAATGACTGAGTGTTAGTCCCCTAGACTGTCAGCCAATAATTCCAGTACGTCTTTGCTTTGTTTAGAATCTGCCTGTCCCTTAGACTGGATGCCTTCAGTCAGCATTTGCAGACAGAATGGACAAGATACCCCCACGGTATCAGCTTCAGTTTCCAAGAATTGGTCGGTTCTTACGTGGTTAATGCGATCTCCTTGACTCTCCTCTATCCACATATGGCCACCACCTGCTCCGCAGCAAAATCCTCTTTCTCTGCATCTGGACCCAATTTCGACCAACTTGAGCCCAGGTATAGACCGTGCTACATTTCTAGGTTCGTCGTACACACCATTGTGTCTGCCCAGATAGCATGAATCGTGATATGCCACAGTTGCATCTATCATCTTTATCGGTTTTATGTCGCCTTTATTAATTAGTCCATCCACGAATTGGCTGTAGTGAAGTACTTCGTAGTCGCCGCCGAATTGTGGGTATTCGTTTCTTATCGTGTTAAAACAGTGTGGACAAATCGTTACAATTTTTTTGATGTTATATTGGTTCATTGTTTCTATATTTTGTTGAGCCATTATTTGGAATAAATATTCATTTCCCATTCTTCTAGCAGGGTCCCCAGTGCAAGTCTCTTCTTCTCCTAATATGGCGAAATCTACGTTAGCCGCTTTGAGGACTTTTACCATAGAGCGAGCAATCCCTTGGCTCCTTTGTTCTAGTGCCGATGTGCAACCTACCCAGAATAATATCTCTGCATCAGGATGATCTGCTATCGTTGGTACATCTAGGCCCTCAGCCCAGTCCGTCCTAGAGAACTGGGTTCCTCTCCAAGGGTGCCCTCTTTGTTCCATACTTAGCAACGCGTTCATACCAGTTTCTGGGATCTTGGATTCTTCTAGTACTAGGTTGCGTCGTATGTCGATAATCGTAGGAACATGTTCTACTACTACCGGGCATTCCTCCATGCAAGCACCGCAAGAAACGCAATCCCATATAGCCTGTTCTGGTATAGCATGATCGATTAAGGGTTGAGGCTCTATGTGCTCTGCGTCAGGAGCTCCTTGATGTCCTATGGATATCATGTGTTCTTTGAGGTTTTCTACAATGTGCATAGGGGATAAAATTTTGCCCGTAATGTTTGCGGGGCAAGCATCGGTACATCTTCCACAAACAGCGCAGGCGTAACCATCCAAAAGTTGCTTCCATGTGAAGTCCTGGACTCTACCTGCTCCAAAGCGGGGGGTATTTTCTAAGTCTATGGTAGGTAATGTGCCTCGAGGTTCTAGGGATCGGAAATAAGCATTAAGTGGGGCTGCAACCATGTGTATATGCTTAGAGAATGGTATATAAATTGCAAAGGATAATATGACAAGCAAGTGTAGCCACCACATAGCCTCATGTAGCACTATCGCTACGCTTTGGGTGACACCTAGGGCTGCAATACCGTTTGCTAGTAATCCACCGATGATCACGTGTGCCTCAGGGCC
>VFFT01000078.1 GCA_009392775.1 SAR202 cluster bacterium
ACTGCTGATTTATATTCAGGTAATTTATCTATCGTAAAAATCTCAAAACTCCATTTATCCTAATGCAGATTTTATATCCTCAATTGATATAGAAGTTCCCCTCAGAAGTTTGGGCTGTTCCCCTGTTATATCAACTACTGTTGACCCCACACCAAATGGTTTTAGCCCACAAGTTATTATACGGTCTACCAAATGCCCTAACTCAGGAGCTAGGTCTGAAGCTTCAACTAGATCAGGCGAGCCACTAAGATTCGCGCTGGTACCAACGATCGGATTACCAACCTGCTCAATAATCTGTTGAGCTATCCAATGGTCTGGTTGCCTGACCGCTATAGTCCCCCTGCCTCCTGTCAGTATTGTAGATAGGTTGTCATTTGCTCGGATTACCAGAGTAAGTTGCCCCGGCCAGAATCTAGCAGCCAGTTTTTCACCGATAACATTTACTTCCGATGATATTGACCGGACCATTTCCCAACCACTTACTAATACCGGCAAAGCCATGTCGTTGGGACGTCCCTTAATATCGTATATCCGTAGCAGTGATTCCTCATTACGAATATCTGCTCCCAGGCCATACAGAGTGTCAGTGGGATAAATGATGATACCACCATTCGATACCACATTAGCTGAATCCTTTATCTCGTCAAAGCATTCAGATTTTGATCCATGTAACGAGCAAAAATAGTCTACTGATTCCATAGCAGAACGAGTTTAGCACGTAGATTTAAAAGGGTCGATATTTTCCATCGCAATGGGACTATCTTGGCAATGCTTTTCTCCCGAATTAGGTCTAGCTTATTATGTCAATTTGAAGCATAATACCTACCTCAAATCCTGAGATATGTGCGGACAAAAACAGCTATAAAGGGAGGCAGGGCAGGTGGGTTACTCGGAAGCAAACATAGTTGATAATGCCGAATCACATATAGTAACCGACGAAGGTATCGTAGTAATCGATTTCGGCTCTCAGTACAGCCATCTAATAGCGCGTAGAGTACGTGAACTCCACGTCTATTCTGAGCTAGTGGCACCCTCGGCCACCTGGGAAATGGTCACAAAAAGACTGACTCCCAGGGGCATTATATTGTCTGGTGGGCCATCCAGCGTATACGAAGATGATGCGCCCACAATACCCGAATGGGTTTTTGAGAGTAACTTACCTATATTGGGGATATGCTACGGTATGCAAGCTTTGGTACACCAAATGGGTGGAACCGTAGCCCAAAGCTCCAAACGAGAATATGGCCACGCCATTTTAAGCCAAGAAACATCCGACTGTATTCTATTCGATAATATTCCTAAATCACTTGAAGTCTGGATGAGCCACGGTGACAAAGTAGAAGCATTACCGGAAACTCTCTTCCCTCTAGCCCATACAGACAACTCGTCCATGGCTGCTATTGGGGACGGGAACAAGATATTCGCTCTGCAATTCCATCCTGAAGTAGCACACACTCCGCTGGGAATGAGCGTACTCGATAATTTCCTGCAAAAGGTATGCCAGTGTAAACAAGACTGGACTCCCGGAAATTTCGTTTCTGAGTGTACTACAAGAATAAAGGACCAAGTAGGCAATGCACACGTAATATGTGCACTTTCAGGGGGAGTAGATTCATCGGTGACTGCTTTGCTGCTACACAAAGCTATCGGCGACCAACTAACATGTATCTTCGTCAATAACGGTCTACTCCGAAAAGGAGAAGCCGAAGCGGTTCAAAATACATTTAAGAACAATCTGGGGCTAAATCTAATTTATATCGACGCTGCCGACCGATTTATAGAAAAATTAGAAAACATTACAGATCCTGAGCAGAAGCGAAAAGTAATCGGGGAAGAATTCATTAGAGTATTCGAAGAAGTATCATCAGATGTTAGTCATGCAGAATATCTTGCGCAGGGCACATTGTATCCGGATGTAATAGAAAGTGAAACTCCCGATAATCGCGCGTCAGCAAGGATCAAAACCCATCATAATGTCGGTGGGCTCCCAGAAGACATGAAACTCAAACTTGTGGAACCCCTTAGATACTTATTTAAAGATGAGGTCAGAGACGTGGGTGTTGAGCTAGGCTTAGCCCGAGAAATGGTATATCGACAGCCATTTCCAGGACCCGGGCTGGCTATTCGTATTATAGGGAAAATTACTAAAGAGAAATTACATTTGCTCCAAGAATGTGATGCCATAGTTCTCGAAGAAATCCGCAACGCAGGATTGTATGAAGATATATGGCAAAGCTTCGCAGTATTAAGTGATAACCGTACTGTCGGCGTAATGGGTGACCACAGAACTTACGGCTACGTATGTGCAATACGCGCAGTATCTAGTGACGACGCAATGACCGCTGATTGGGTCAGGTTGCCATATGATTTACTGGCTCACATATCTAGCCGTATCGTTAATGAAGTCGCCGGAGTTAACAGAGTGGTATATGACATCACAAGTAAACCTCCGGGAACTATCGAGTGGGAGTAGTGAATAGTCTCCCCTGAGAATCATGGTTAAGACCACATCAGAAACGCAATCTGGGCAACACCACCAACTCTTATCTCAACATTAAGACCCGGCAATCGCTAGCAGAATAAACATTTCTAAGCAAACTCCATGTTTACTTCTCATATACTGCGATCAATTCATAGGTTTATAATATATTATCGAGTATTGGATCAATATATCCTCGTTCTGTACGTGCAAAACATCAATAGAGAGAGTGAAGGACAGTATTATACATGTGTACCTCAGTCATAAATCTATTTGACACTCCTACTATCAATAGACTGAGAAATCTTCTGGCGTTGAGCATACATAATGAAATATTCAGAAATAAAGCTTTCTTCAAATCGTAAATTTGGCTCATTCTCCACACTGATACTCCTACTAGTGGCTGGATATTGTTTTTGGATAGATCATATACCCTTAAGCGTCGTGGTAATTACTTTCGCAATATCATCGGCCATTATCACTGCCATAAAGGATTCAATGTTACTGCACCCCAATAAAGCCTGTCATATGTTAGCGTACATAATGGCTAAAATAGCAGGCACATTTGCACTTGGCATACTATTTTTCCTTATTTTCACACCACTAGCTGTGACCATGAGACTTTCTGGCAGAGATAAACTGCGCCTCAAACCTATTTCTACAGAATCGTTCTGGAAAACCAAATCTCCAAACCCGACAAAAGGATCATTCAAAACCCAGTTTTAAGAATAAATAACTAATAGAACTTGCAAGAAAGATCTGGGCATTATTAGGATCAATTGATGTATATACTAGGGATTTCAGCGTTTTACCATGACAGTGCTGCGTGTTTACTCTCAGATGGCATGATTGTCGCAGCAGCACAAGAAGAACGTTTTAGTAGAATAAAGCAGGACGATAGCTTTCCAAGGGAGGCTATCCGATACTGTCTTACTGAAGCAGGCATCAGTGCCTCTGACGTAGAGTTGGTAGTTTTTTATGAGAAACCTCTCTTAAAATTTGAACGACTTCTAGAAACATATCTAGCGTTTGCACCTCGCGGATTTCGTAGCTTTACTGCTTCGATTCCACTATGGGTAAAAGACAAACTTTTTCAGAAATCTCGGATAGTAAATGCGATGTCAATGACTTTTGGAGAGCATATAAATTGGGGCGATAGACTTTTGTTCTCAGAACACCATCTTTCCCATGCAGCTAGCGCCTATTACCCGTCACCTTTTGACCGCGCTGCCGTCTTAACTCTAGATGGAGTCGGAGAATGGACAACGACTTCTTTAGCTGTTGGCATTGGCAAAGAATTGACCGTAAGAAAGGAAATACACTTTCCCCATTCA
>VFFT01000079.1 GCA_009392775.1 SAR202 cluster bacterium
TTATTTCATCTCTATGAATTTCTGTTAAGCCGTATACGGAGTCTTCTAAAAATGAAGGGTCTGGATGCTCTACTCCGTACCATTCAGCGTATTCTGCTTTGTTTTTCAATCGGAAATCGGCACTGATGTCTATGGTCTTGATACCCTGGTTAACGAGAGGTATAACGGCTTCTGCACTGGCTTTATGGGGTAGGGCAGAAAACACGACGTCTACACTACCTTGTAGCTCGGAAGTTATTGTTAGGTCTAGCCCCGACAAATGGGGAAAAACTGCGCCTAATTTCTCGCCAGCTGCACTTCTCCCTGTAACGGTAGTGATAGATATCTCTGGATGCTGATATAAGATGCGAGCAAGCTCGCATCCAGCATATCCTGTCACGTTTATTATTCCAGCATTCAATTGAGGACTTCCTCCGTCGGATATGTATGTGGTACGACGACTGGCTTCGCTTTGGGAGTAGTCTTTCTCTTAATCGTTTTTGAGCTTTTGATAGATTTCAATGATGGGCATTGTGTTGACAAGACACACGCTTCACATAATGGGTTTTGAGCTCTACAAACTTGACGACCATGCGTAATTAAAGCGAAATGGAATGGGTAGACATCGTCAGGGTCTACTATTGCTTCTAGTATATCATGGGCCTTATCCGCGTTTACGTTACTCTTTATGAAACCCAGGCGTTGGCTCACCCTGAAAATGTGTGTATCAATGGCCATGGCTGGCATACCTAGGGAGAAGCTTAAAACTATACCTGCAGACTTAGGACCTATCCCCGGGAGTTGCTTCAGCCATGATTTAGCATCTTCTAGTGGCATTTCTCTCAAGAAACTTAGATCAAGAGAATTCTGATTTAGATCCAAGATCATTGTTAGTACGGATTTTATCCTCGGAGCCTTGATTTTTGCTAATCCGCCGCGGCTAATCGCTGTTTCTATATCCTTGACTGGAGCATTGGCGACATTCTCCAATGTTTTGAAAGTCTTCATTAGACTAGTAAATGCGCGTTCTGAATTAGTGTCTGAGGTATGTTGTGACAATATGGTAAATACTAATTCATGACATGGTTCTAGCCGGCGAGGCTCAGGAGGAATTGGCCCATACTCGTTTGATAGCACAGATATTGCATTCGATATTCTTTCCCTATTCTTATTGGGTCTACGTTGTTGTTGCCGCATTAACCGCACTAAATCATTTGATAGAGCCGATTCTAGCATCCTCTCGTTGCCATCTCAATGTTTGAATTAACTCTGGTGCGGTGCCACTAGTAAGATGAGACTGTTAACAACTATGAAATATGGAATAGTTATATTTTCTATGAATAGGTAAGTTTAATTATGAGATGTCATCTTTTCTATTAGCCTTTAAGAATTGTTCAAGCTCATCTACTATTTCTGATGGGTCAGTTAATTCTAGACTCGGTGATGATTCGTCGTATTTCATTTCGAGCTTTTGTACATATTCCTTCAATTGATCGTCCTTATTTATGGCTTTGTCGATTTCGCGATCAAATGTGTCGGCAGCGGTACGTAGTTCCTTCAAGTCTAATGGTAAGTTTAGCAGTCGAACTAGATTCTCTGCTAATGCTAAGCTTGTTCGGTAGTTTGGTGCAGCATGTAGGTAATGTGACGTGTGGGCCCATAAGGAAGCGTATCCCATACCGCGTTTAGTGATTGCTTCCATAACCGCAGTACTTATACCGGTTGGTCCTTGGTATGTTGAAGTTCTTATGTCTGAAGTGTCTAGTGTATCTTGTAAGCGTCCGTTAGTGGAAGAACCGGTCATACGTGTCCTTCTCGTATGTGGAACTGAATCTAACAGGGCTCCCAGATGGATTACGCTACTTATCTTATGTTCTTCAGCTAGATCTGCTATCAATGAGGAAAACGTTTTCCAACGCAAGTTGGGTTCTACGCCTTTTAATAGAATGATCCCATCTGATGGGTCATTAGGGTTGTTCCAATAATAGAATTCGTTGGATGGCCAATGTATTGTTCGTGTCCCATTTGCTGATCGGCTGGTCCGAGGTCGTTCTTGAGAAAATATGTAGAATTCCTCGGGCTCTATATGCGCAAATCTTTTGGCTTGTAAGTGTCTTATTAAGTACTTAAGTGTAGTCGTAGCACCTTCTGCTGCATCTGGCCATCCTGAATAGGCAATTACAAGAGTCCTAAAATTCCCTTGCGGTACTTCTTTTATTATTAGGTGTTCAGGATTGTCTGCCATCTTACGTCCTGTCCAATGGTAATTGAATTGTCCGTATTATTATGGTCCAGAAGTCTATCAGCTAACGATGATTTGTACTATAGATTTTATTCTACATTCGGATTTAAAAATTACTAGTTGCCCAACCCTATATTGTTCGTCCGAGTAGAAAACCGGCATATGCCGCTAAAAGTCCGATAGTCACGTTGGCGACTATATTTAGGCCTGCTTTACTGAGTGACCCACTTTCGAGTAGCTGCAAAGACTCTAGGGTTAAAGTGGAAAATGTGGTATATCCGCCTAAAATGCCGATGGCAATAAAGTGTCTCAAATGGTTCATATCTGTGGATTTTGTAAGTGACCAGCCTATGAATACCCCTAGTAAAAGTGAGCCTGTCACGTTTACTAGGAATGTACCTGTGTATGTATTACCTGCAAGGAGAACTGACAACTTTGTTGCACTGAACCTAAGTAGAGTTCCTATGGCTCCGCCTACCGCAACTAAGATCCAAATCATAATCAGATATATCTCATTTCCAGGTGTTTGATGACCTGTATTTTTTTACATGTTCGCTTTAAGCCCATGTCCCTCGCTTCTCTAAAATACTTTCATCTATTTCAACTCCCCACCCAGGTCTATCAAGTAGATGTAATTGACCGTCAATAATTTCTGGTCGTATGCTAAATAGCTCTTCCCAAATTGGGTCTCTATCGCCGCTAGGAAATGTTTCGACTATCTCTCCAATCGGTAGAGCAGCGACTATATGGCCGTGGACTTGAGGGTCGTGGTGAGGGGCTAACTTTACATTTTGTATCGAACACATGGAGGCGACTTTTAGACATTCGGATATTCCTGCAGATCGAGTGCTATCAAATTGCATTACCTGAATGCCCCCGCGTAAGATCAGATCTCTCGCTAACCAGCGGTTTGAAGCACTCTCTCCTGAGGCGATCGGGATGCTGGTGGATGAAGCAACTTTTGATAATCCTTCTACACAATCATACCAATGTACGGGCTCTTCAAGCCATCGTATATCCAATGGCTCCATTTTCTTTGCCGCTCGTATTGCTGTTTCTACATCGTATCCTTCGTTAACATCTAGCATTAAATCGATTTCTTTTCCTAAGGATTCTCGGACAGCTCTTATACGTTCAAAGTCTTCCTCTACACTGACATGGCCGATCTTAAGTTTTATTGCGTTATATCCCATATCAACATAAGATTCACATTCTTCTACAAGGTCAGAAACTGTTTTACCGTCTTGATAGTACCCGCCAGTCACATAGCAAGGGACTATGTTCTTAGTCCCTCCTAGTAGCTGGTAAACAGGCATGTTTGCTGATTTGCCTTTGATATCCCATAGTGCTATATCGACTCCGGCTATAGCCGTCATTATCTGCGGCCTACCCCAACCGGCCGTAGTCCACCCAACGCTATGATTAAGTTTAAACATTTCGTCCCAAAGTTTCTCAATATTCCTGGGATCTTGCCCAATTAACATGGGTTTAAGGATTTCAACAACTATTTTCGAGGCGCCGTCGGGATGTACCTTGCCGTTGGCATCACGTTTGTAAATTCCAGGGAAGGGAGCCCCTGAGCCGTGGGCTTCACCGATACCAACGATACCTTGGTCGGTATGTATTCTTACTATTAATTCGCTAAATCCACCGGCTGGTCGGAGAGCTGTCCAAAATTGTCTTTCAGGTGATGGCCATACCATGGCTATCGCTTCAACGTCTGTGATCTCCATAAAATACTCCTACTTAAATAGAGGTGAAAGTCCTTTTGCTGTGCCAGCTTATGAATACGCCATATACTGCAATATATCTAATTGAACCTCTCCAATTTAAACAAATCAATGTTATGTTCTGTGTAACCTTCTTGAGCCAAGTCTGCTAATATTTCCCCTACTAAACCACAGAACTTGAAGCCATGTCCCGAGAATCCGGCAGCAATGCTTACTTGTGGGATCTCAGGATGGGTATCTATGATGAAATGTCCATCGGGAGTATTGGTAAACATACAGGTTTCCATCTTCATAACGGCCCCATGTGCCATAGGAAAATATTTTTCCAGGCATTCTTCAAGGGCTTTTTGGTCATTATTGGTAATTTCGCGACTTACTAAATCGGGGTCTACTATTTCCCGTAGATGATTATATTTCCCCAGTTTTATTCCGGGTGTTTCAAAACTTGGGAATCCGTAGAAACGCCCAATATCTACTTCTAATCCAAATACTGGGAAATGGTCCGCATCAAATCGTTTTGGGTCTTGTGTTTGAAACCACCCTACTACTTGCCTTTCTGGTTCTAATAATGCGGTCAGATCTGGAAGAAGTTTTGATACCCATGGTCCGGTGGTCAATACCAGTCTGCTAGCAGTGTATACTGACTTTGGTGTTACAACTTCTATGATTTCACCTTTTGGATGCCAATCTGTTATAGGTTCTCTACCATGGATGTCAGCCCCTAGTTCATCCGATAGTGTTAGGTACGACGATATGCATTTATCAGCTGCTAAGAATCCCCCATCAGATTGGTAAACAGAAAGTATGTCATTGGGGAAAGAGTATCCAGGAAATCGTTTGTTGACCTCGCGCCCTTCTAATATTTCATAAGGAATGTTGTGAATATCACACGCGTTTTTGGAACCTATGAACATAGAACTGTGCTCATGTCCTGCCCTAATAGATCCCGTAGTGATTAACAATTCCTGATTTGTATCAGTCTGCAACTTATCCCACAATTCGTAAGATTTATGCATCAAAGTTACATACGAAGGGTCCTCATGGTAGGATAATCTGATCATTCTGCTATTGCCGTGGGACGATCCCATGTTGTTTGGAACGTCATATTTATCTAGGCCGAGTACTTTCCATCCTCTGGCTGCTAGATTGTATAGCGCTGCACTTCCCATGCCGCCCACTCCGGCTACTATTGCGTCGTACTGTACAGTATTTTTGGCCATATCAAGTTTTTAACCCTACTAATATTGCTCCCATGTATGGGCTTACATAGTGAGAAAACGTTATAAGGCATGGAATCAAGGCGTTGGTGTTATGTGTCACTGCAATGCCTTGATTTGAAAATCGCCATCTGATTCTAGGGGCAAGACGATGGCGGCTCCATCTAAATCTCCATAACCTTCTTCATTAGCTCGGTGCAACATGTCATGTGCCAATTTGGCACCTGGTGAGGATAGGCCTAGTTCTTCTGCTAATTCATTGACGAGTACGAGATCTTTGAGGAATACCCGTATTTGTGTTCTTTCACCAATGAAATCCCGATCGATCATGACGGGGGCATTTCGGCTGAGCATGAAGCTTTGTCCCCAGCCTGAGTTTACTACCTCGTACACTAATTTTGGATCAGCCCCTGCTTTAGATCCCATAAGCATTGCTTCTGCCGCTGCCAACGAGTGAATCCCTACAAGTAGTTGATTGATGAGTTTTACTGTTGTTCCTGTTCCTGTTGGGCCTATATGACGAACTGTCGTGCCCATTGTTTCAAATACTGGCAGTACCGCATTATAAGCTTCGCTCTGGCCTCCAGCCATGATAGTAAGTTCTCCAGATTGTGCCCGTTCTGTTCCCCCACTAATAGGTGCGTCAAGAAAGATTGCATTTTTACTTGTAGCGCCTTCCGCACAAGCCTTTGATGTTTTCACACCGACTGTACTGTGATCTACAAGGATTTGACCAGATGTGGCGTTTTCGATTAATCCATTTTCACCGAGAAAAACTTTTTCTACAGTCGCTATGTCCGGCAAACAAGCCAATACGACATCAGATGTTGAGCTCAGTTCTGCGAGAGATGTGGACCTATTGGCACCGTGTGAACAGATTTCGTCTACTTTTTGTTGGCTGCGGTTGTTGACTGTTAGATTGTACCCAGCATTTAATAAGCGATAACACATGGGCAAACCCATTCTTCCGAGTCCAACGAAACCGACGTTTAATGTCATAATTTCAATACTTCCTATTGATGATATGGATACTTAAACAGATGGTCTTTGCGTATGCCAGTCAGTAATACTCTGATATCCATAAGCTACTTTGAAAATCGTGCTTTCTGCGAATGGCTTTCCTACTATCTGCAGTCCTACTGGTAGAATGTCGGAAGTGAATCCACAGCATATCGACAAAGCAGGTGTATTGGCTAAATTGAACGGTGATGTGAAGCTTCTTCTGCCCTTGAAACCTTCAAGTACCTCTTCTTTACTAGTGACTCCTGCCTTATCGGGTATTTTGGGTGCTGGTATAGAGGATGTCGGCATCACTAAGACGTCTACTTTGGTTAAAGCCTCAAGAATTTGTCTTCTTAGTAGCTCCCTAAGTTTCATAGCTTTTAGGTAAGCATCTGCAGGCATGATGCTCCCCATGAGCAATCTAACTTGATTGTTATGGTCTAGTTGGTCCAAGTTCTGTTCCAGGTCCCTTCTAGTTAATGCCGCAGCATCGCAGCTGATTATTGTTGAAGATATGGCCGCTGAATGTGCTATCAATGGAATAGATATTTCGCTAAGTATGGCTCCCGCATTTCCTAATGCAGATATTGCTGTTTTGACTAGGTCCTTAACTTCGTAATCGTTTGCATCAGTGTCGACTCTTTCGGTAATAACACCAATTTTTGTTCCTCTTATATCTCCAGTAAGTTCAGACGCATAATCAGGAACTGGTTGATTCCAAGTATAAGGGTCCTTAGGGTCATATCCTGCTATAGCCTTAAGAGTCATAGCACAGTCTTCAGTTGTTCTTGATATCGGTCCAACTGTATCCATAGACCATGATGCAGGGAATACGCCATATCGACTAACCCTGCCCCAGCTCGGCCTTATTCCTACTAATCCACAAAATGAGGCTGGACCTCTTATTGATCCTCCGGTATCTTCGCCGAGTGATGTAGAGCATAAGCAAGCTGCTGTAGCAGCTCCTGATCCGCTACTTGAAGTTCCGGGATTTCTACTTAGATCCCAAGGATTCTTAGGTCTGCCATAAGGGTGATGGAAAGCGTCGCCACTAGCGTACTCACTCATGTTTAGCTTTCCTAAAAGAATGGCGCCATTAGATTTCAAATTACTAATAACTGTGGCGTCTTCGCCAGGTATCCAACCTTTATGGATTGTAGAACCATTAGTTGTCTGAATTCCCTTAGTCCAAAACTGGTCTTTAACTGCTACTGGTATACCGTGCATTGGTCCTAAATATTTACCATTGGCTATGTCTGATTCAGCTTGTTCAGCTTCAGACAACGCTTGTTCGCCGCAAACAGTGATATAAGAATTAAGACTTGAATCGACTTGGGATATTCTCTCAAGATATGCTTGCGTTGCCTCTACGGGAGAAATGTTTTTAGTTTTTATTAATTGAGATAGTTCTGTGGTTGATAGAAATGGGATATGAGATATTTCCATGATTGGCCTCCCTGTTTAGGATGTTGAGGGTATTACTATAGGTAGTGGTTCGACAGTCTCTAATCCCTCTACTCCAGTTTGGTTCAGAGCTTCCAGTAAACCGTTTAAACTAAATGCGACTTCAGGTATTAAATCATCTGGTATATCAATATCTACAGCTTTAGCGAGTGTTTTAATTTCTTGATGAGTTAAGTCAGCCATATTAAGTTATCTCCTATATTGGCCATTGGTCATATTAGCTTATTGCAATTGTCTGTTTTATTAATAAGCGTTGTCAATGCTGGCTCTGTGGTAACAATTCATTACTATCAAGGTGAAATCTAACTTATATGTAACAAGTGTTGACGCGTTCTTTACACGCCGCTGATATAATTTGTTATGAAAAACCAACAGTGATTTGAGCTAATAGCGCCTAGTTTAGTCAAATACGGAGGTGCCAAATGGATCAGTGGGCAGCAGTAATAATGGCGGCTGGTAGAGGATCGCGAATGCAATCAAATGTTCCTAAGGTGTTGCATACTGTTTGCGGGAAGGAAATGATCTTATATTCTATTGAACGATTATCTGACGCGGGAATAACTAGTCTGATAGTAGTTGTCTCAGAATCGAATTATGAGCCGATTAAAAATGTTGTCGGTGACGGCGTTGAGTATGTTATTCAAAGTGACGCCAAGGGTACGGGGGGGGCTGTCCAGACGGTGTTGAGCGTTATGGAATCTGGAGTAGAGCATGTATTAGTCCATGGTGCGGATATGCCTCTGGTATCGGAGCAATCTTTACGCTCGTTGATACTTTCACACACAAATGATGATCACCAGATTACTTTGTTGACATCGGAAATAATTAATTCCACCGATCTTGGACGGATACTAAGAAATGATCAAGGTGATATTTTGAGCATACGTGAGGCATCAGAGATAGTTGATGCGAATGACATAAGCAGCGAAGTTAATTTGGGCACTTATTGTTTTACTAGAGGCATCTTGGAAGATTCTCTGGGTCGACTCAATGTCAAGGAAAATGGGGAATTGTATTTGACTGAACTGATCGAAATAGGATGTGCTCAGAATGTGCGTATTGGATCAGTCTATGCTAGTAATACCAATGAATCTTTAGGGGTTAATAATAGAGTGCAGCTTTCACAGGTCGAGTCTGTCCAGCGCAAGATTCTATTGGAACGATTAATGATCAGAGGGGTCACTATTCGAGATCCTGAAACCGTATATGTAGATGCAGATGTTAATGTTGGCAAAGATAGTACTATCTTGCCCAATACTATGATTCTGGGTGACACAAAAATTGGAACCGGATGTGTCGTTGGACCTGGCAGTACAATTAAAGATTCGGTGATTGGTAATGATTGTCGTGTCAACAATTCTTGTATAGAAAGATCCGTTGTAAATGAAAATGTTGAAATAGGTCCATATAGCCATATCAGAGAGGGATGCACTATAGGTTCCAATGCCCACATTGGTAATTTCGTTGAAATGAAGGAAACTGTATTTGGAGAATTTTCCGCTGCAGGACATTTTAGTTATTTAGGTGACGCAGATATATCTGGGAGCGTAAATATTGGGGCTGGGACGGTGACATGTAATTTTGACGGAGAGAATAAGTTAAAAACCGTAATAGGCAAGGGAGCTTTCATAGGCTGTGATACCATGCTAATTGCCCCTGTAGAGATAGGGGCTCAAGCAGCTACTGGAGCCGGGTCAGTGGTAACTAGGGATATCCCAACTGCTAGACTGGCATTTGGTGTTCCTGCTAGAATTGTAGCTGAAGATAAAAATAACTGATTACGGCTTTGGTATTCTGGAGCTAGTAACTTTGATAAGGTAGGCAAGTTGGATACTGATAGTAGCCATTTATTGATTGCTGGGATAATAGTTGCACTGTTTCTCGGTTTTGTATTCACCACTTTTGTTCATTATATTCAGCCGCATACCCAACCTCAGGGTCTTAAATCTAAGAACTATTATATTTTCTCTCTCATTACTATTACTCTAACGTTTACTTTAGGCTTGATGGTAGTAGTTTTATACGATTCATTAAGCATAGTGGCTACTAGAGTTGTAGTTGCCGGATATATCGCTTTTCTAGGAGTATTGCTTCTAGTTAGTGCTAGTCTCAGTTGGCTAATATCTAGATATCACAAGGGAATATTATCATCAGGTTTCTTAGGCTTTATGAATCATAAAACCCCGAAGCTGATCAAGGGTGGGATGAGATCAGGTTCTCCCTCAGATAATCTGCAGGAACTGGAAGACCGAGTTATGGCAGCAGCATCAGATGGGTCAGTAGATGATAGAGATAGGGAGATGTTGAGATCTATACTAAGACTTGATTTTTCTACAGTTCGAGAAATTATGGTTCCGAGTCCAGACATTATTTCTATAGAAGTAAATTCGTCCTTAAAAGATACAGCGCACTTGATGGGCGAGTATGGGCATAGCAGGATTCCGGTTTATGAAGGGACCAAGGATAGTATCGTGGGCATAGTACATTCGAGAGATTTGCTGAGTCTGCTCGCTGACGGGTCTTTAGATACTGATTTACGAACTATCTCAAGGCCGGCCGTTTTTGTTCCTGAGACTAAAAAGTTAGATGAATTACTGCAGGAACTCCAGGAGAACGCAGTACAAATGGCTATAGTCATTGATGAATACGGTGGGACAGAGGGGATAGTTACCATGGAAGATATGCTAGAAGAAATAGTTGGCGAAATAGAAGACGAATCTTCCGCGAGAGAAGACCCAGTGTTATTGCTTCCTAATGGGTCAGCTGTAGTAGACGCCGGAATTTCGGTGGATGATTTCGAAGAAATCCTTGGTATAAATATAGATAGTGGTCCTGACATAGACACATTGGGCGGGTATGTGTACCGAGAGTTAGGCAGAATGCCGTATATTGGAGATTTAGTAAATGGTACAGATTTTCGTATCCAAGTAGTCTCATTGATTGGCCATAGACTTCGGAAGCTTAGAGTTGATCGTGTGGTGTCTAGCGCTATATCTGATACTTAGTCCCTGATTACTTATACCCGATTAATTCTCCTGATGCGATTAGCCGATGATCGTATACTAGTCTGGGAATGCATGTTACTAAGTGTATGCTAGCGATTCCACTATCATGAATTGTCAATTCGTCAGCCTTGACGACTTTAGTGGAAGTTATCTTGTATAAAAATTCTGCTTTTTCGTTGTCAGCAATGACAAATACATCCTCGCCATTTCGTATCATATCTGCGATTTTAGGTAAGTTAGAGAATACTGAACCTTTGTTCAATATTGGACTTTCAAGATGTCCAAAGTACCAGGCGCTACCATGCTCCCCAGCGTTTGCTGTAGTAGACAGGTG